>DASZPH010000121.1:0-31233 GCA_035550375.1 Pirellulales bacterium
GCTGGTCGAGGCAACGCTCGACGGCTTTATAAAGCACTTCGCATGGTTGCTTGGGGACGAGGGGACAGACGCGCGATTTGGAAGCCAACATGCATATCGGTTCCGCGTGGAAATGGAGATCGTGGACGTTGAAACGGGCCAAGTTATTGAAGAGCAAGCGGTTAACCGGGGTGGCAGGTTTTTTGGGAGTTACTGGGGTCGATGGCTGAATCGATATTCATCCAAGACGCGTCCAGGTGGGGGAGCAGAAAACGAGGTGGGGTGAGGCAGGAAACCGTGTGGTCAAAATATTCCGCCGAGGCGTGTGGTGAACTCAAAATATTTCCGAGGGCAGATAACGGGACAGGGAAAGCGCCGGTGAAAGCCGGAGATGAGTAGCGGATGAAAGAGCCGCACGAACAAGGAGTAGCGAACCAGTTCGGCCCCGAGTCATGCGCCGGTCCCCGTGAGGGGATGGGTGAAGCGTTCGACAGGGGAAAATCCAGGCCAGCCATTGAGCTCCGAAATCATCACTTTGTGCGTGCCGACCTTGTCCTGTCAGGGGGAAGGCCACGCGGAGGCGGCGCATGAATCGCGAGCCGACCGACGACGCCACGGAGTCAGAGAACCTGCGCATGGATGGACGCTCATCTCGCGGAAACCGGGAGACCCCTGCAACGCCCACGCCGGTTGGCGGCGCGGGACGGTTGGGGAAGGTCGTAGACCAGACGCCCAACATGCACGTTGTCGGGGAGTCGGACGGTCTCATAGTACCTCGGAAGCAGGCGAACAAAACCGGCCCGACGGCGGTGGCGGAGCCTGTGGAGGGAAGGAGACCGGCCAAGGGAAACACCGCGAAGCAGGCCACGGACCGGACGCAGAGCCGGAAAATCGTGTTGTTTGGCCTTCACGGTGTGCGAAAAGTGGCACGTCGGGACAAACGGATGCGGTTCACCGCACTACTTCACCACATCACGCCCGAACTGCTGAAGGTGAGTTTCCTGGACCTCAACCGCCAGGCGGTTCCCGGCATCGACGACGTGACGTGGCGAGACTACGCGAATGGGTTGGAAGGTCGGATCGCCGATCTGCACAGCCGAATTCACCGCGGCACGTATCGGGCTCAGCCGTCAAAACGGACCTGGATTCCAAAAGCGGATGGCCGACAGCGTCCCCTGGGCATAGCGGCCTTGGAGGACAAAGTTGTGCAGCAGGCTGTGAAGACGGTGCTCGAATGCATCTATGAGGCGGACTTCCTCGGCTTCAGCTACGGGTTTCGACCCGGACGCGGAGGCCATGATGCACTGGACGCGCTGTGGGTGGGTCTCACTAGAAAGAAGGTGAACTGGGTGTTGGATGCTGACATACGTGGCTTCTTCGACGCCATCAGCCACGAATGGTTGGATAAGTTCCTCCAACACCGGATTGCCGACCCACGGATGCTACGCTTGCTGCGAAAATGGCTGCGGGCGGGCGTCTCGGAAGACGGCGAATGGTCGCAGACGATAGTCGGAACGCCACAGGGGGCGGTGATTTCACCGTTCTATGCCAATGTGTTCCTGCACTACGTACTGGACCTTTGGATTGTGGCTTGGCGAAAGCGTCATGCGAAGGGCGACGTCATCGTCGTCCGTTACGCCGACGATTTCGTCATCCGGTTTGAGAATCGGACCGACGCGGTACGCTGCCTCGAAGCCCTTCGAGCGCGGCTCATCAAATTCGGTCTGGAACTCCACTCAGAGAAAACCCGCCTGATCGAGTTCGGTCGCTTTGCGGCGGAACGCCGAGCCAAGCGGGGCCTGGCGAAACCCGAAACGTTCAACTTTCTCGGCTTCACCCACATCTGTGGCAAGACGCGAAAGGGCTCGTTTACCATCCATCGCAAGTCGATCGGGAAACGGATGCGGGCCAAGTTGCAAGCGATCAAAGTGCAACTCAAGCGCCGCATGCACGCGAAGATGTCGGACACAGGCCGCTGGCTCCGCTAAGTGGTCCAGGGCTGGTTCAACTACCACGCCGTTCCCGGCAACTATCCGTGTCTCGACCAGTTCCAAACGACAGTCGAAAAGCTGTGGCGACGCGCCGTGCGACGCCGCAGCCAACGCGGCCGAAGTTGGAACTGGCAACGATTCCATACGATCTGCCGGCGATGGATACCGCAACCGAAAATCCTGCACCCGTACCCCAACCAACGCTTTTACGCCAAGCACCCGAGGTAAGAGCCGTATGAAGTAGTTCTTCACGTACGGATCTGTGGGGGGGGTGGCCCGCAAGGGCCATCCCTACCGCGACTCCAATTATTGATTGCGTTCAATTATCAATTGGACCGGCGGCCTATATGTCAGGCATTTTAGTCGCCGCCCAGGCGACCGCCAACGATGGCGGGGTGGCACGTCCTGAGATGCTCCGAAGGGCGTGCATGAAGCGCCAATCGCATTATCCCATTGGCAACTCTCTTAACACGGTCTCGTCCGTTTCCAGCTTCGCCGATGGCGGTCCTGCGTAGTGAGCGCGCGACCGTTCCCAATCCTCCGCTCTGGCGACTAGGCTCGCGGCGAATCGGATTGGCGTGAATGGGAGCGTCTACGGATCAACGATTCGCATCCGGCCAACGTGTGCTTCGATCTCGGTGGGTGCAAGAAGGCGATGGGTTATCGACGCTCCAAGGACGCCCTTCGGAAGACCTCAGGGCGTGGCACCCGAGAGCAGAATATGGCTTGCCTGGAAAATCTCTTCGGGTATGGAAAGGAGCAGTCGGACAAGGTGACGAAATAGGAGGCCGAGAATGGGATCGAATGGCACGCCCGTGGGCGACGAGGGACTGATTCTGGCGTTGGCGGCCGGCGCGACGGTGCGGGAGGCGGCCGAGCGGGCCGGCGTCGGCGAGCGAACCGTCTACCGCCGGCTGGCGGACGCCGACTTTCGGCAGGCCGTGAGCGAGGCCCGCGACCGGCTGTTCGATGCGGCGCGGGGCCGGCTGGCCGGTCTCGCCAGCAGGGCGGCCGAGACGTTGGAGCGGCTGATGGAAAGCGAGAGGCCGTCCGAGGCGCTGGGAGCCGCGAAAGCCGTGCTGGAACTGGGGCCGCGACTGCGTGAGGCGGCTGACATCGAAGAGCGGATCAGCCGCCTCGAAGACGAGAACGACGAAGAGATCGACGGGATCCGGACGCCCGCGGGCGACGACGAACTGGTTCTGGCGTTGGCCGCCGGCGCCAGCTTGCGGGAGGCCGCCGAGCGAGCGCGCATCGACGAACGAACCGCTCACCGCCGGCTGGCGGATGCCGACTTTCGGCGGGCCGTGAGCCGGGCCCGGGGCCGGCTGTTCGATTCGGCGCTGGGTCGGCTGGCGGGTCTCGCGTGCAAGGCCACCGGCGTCTTGGAGCGGCTGATGGCAAGCGACCAACCGACGGTGGCGCGGAGGGCCGCGAAGGCCGTCTTGGAACTGGGGCCGCGATTGCGGGAGTCGACCGAACTGGACGAGCGCCTGACTCGCTTGGAAGAGAAGGCCGACGAAGAGCCTTGCAGGAACCAAACGCCCGTCATCATCGACAACGGGTGGTACGGTGAGGAGTCGACCTGAAGCCGCCGAGGCGCGACAGGCGGCAAGCCCCAATATTTCACCGGCCGCCAGCAAGCGCGAAGCGTAAGCGAGGAGCACGACGCAACTTCCCTCGATCACGCTTCGCGCTTCGTGTCGGCGCAGTTCTGCGCGCAAGCCTAAGGGGCCGGTGACTATCCGCGCCGCGCCGTCACGGGCGGGGTAACGGCTGTCGTAGCAGCGGATGAAGACCATTCGGTCTCAGGGCCCCGCAACCGTGGCGAGATGCCTCACGAGGCAAGGCCGCGATTCAGCCCGCCCGCGTTCTGGCGGACGCGGGCTACCCACAAACGACATCAAAGCCGGTCCGCGAAGACGGTAACGAAGCCGTTTGAAGGGCCGCAGTCATGCCCGACATGTCCAAACGCCGATCACTTCATCCTCTGCTAAAGCCTGCCATTCCCTGCCATTGTCTGCCAAAGCCTGCCATTCTCTGCCATTCTCTGCCATCTCGCCCCTTCGCTTGCGTCGATGGGTCGCTCTATCGCTCGGCGTTTGCATTGCTTTCCGGCTCGTCCGGTTTCGGCTTGCGCGAGATGTCGCCTCCGATAATTCGTCGCGCAATGTTTTGGCCGGCCACCATTCCGCTTGACGATTCGCAGGTGGCGGCGTATTATACCGCCAGGTTATTTAACTAAATGGTAAAATATGACGACCGACCGCCTGAGCATCACCTTCGCTGCGATCGCCGATCCGACTCGGCGGGCCATCCTCGCTCGCCTCTCCAAGGGGGAGGCGGCCGTGAACGAACTGGCCAAGCCATTCAAGATGACCCTGCCCGCCGTCTCCAAGCATCTGAAAGTGCTGGAAAAGGCCGGCCTGATCGAGCGTTCGCGCCATGCGCAATCGCGGCCTTGCCGGATTCGAGCCCGTCCGCTGAAAGAAGCCGCCTCATGGATCGAGGGCTACCGCAAGTTCTGGGAAGAAAGCTTTGATCGCCTCGACGACTACCTCAAAGAACTGCAGACCGACACCGATTCTCAATCCGATTCTCGCCACTGAAAGTAAAGGAGCCGTTGTATGCCAGCCGATCCGCAAATGACGCACGCGAATCTCGACAACCCTGTAGAGATCGTGATTTCCCGGGTCTTCGCCGCCCCCCGTGAGCTTGTTTGGCAGGCGTGGACAGAGCCAAAGCACGTCGGGCGTTGGTGGGGGCCTGCCGGATTTTCCACGACGACGCACTCGCTGGACTTCAGACCTGGCGGCTCGTGGCGCTACACGATGCACGGTCCGGACGGCCGCGATTACGCAAATCGCATCGAATACCTCGAAATCGTCAGGCCCTCACGCCTTGTTTACAAGCACGGCGGGGACGTGGGCAGCGAGCCTGTCCGCTTTCACGTGGAAGTGTCGTTCGAGCCAACCGACGAGAATGGCAGCCACACCAAGGTCACCATGCGATCCCTTTTCTCGTCCGCCCAAGAGCGCGACTTTGTCATCAACACCTATAACGCGGTCGAAGGCGGCAGGCAGCACCTGGCCAACCTGGACGACTATCTCCAGGCCATGTCGCTCGGCGAATCACACGAACCGCCCTTCTCGATCAGCCACGTTTTCAATGCCCCGCGTGAGCGCGTCTGGCAGGCGTGGACGCAGCGCGAACACCTCATGCGCTGGTTCGGACCCAAGGGCGCCAGCCTCTCGCATGCGACGCTTGAACTGCGCCCGGGCGGCTCGCTTCACTATTGCATGAACCATCCGAACGGCATGCAGATGTGGGGCCGCTGGGTCTTCCGCGAGATCGATCCGGCCAACAAGCTCGTGTTTGTCAGCAGTTTCTCGAACGCCGCCGGTGAGATCGCTCCCGCGCCCTTTTCGGGCCTGGAGAACTTCCCGCCAGAAGTTCTTACAACCGTCACCTTCGTCGCGCACGCCGGCCCCTCGAAGGGAACGCTCGTCACGGTCGAGTCGAAGCCTCTCAACGCCACGCAGGCCCAGCGCGACTTCTTTGCGTCCTTCCACGGTTCGATGCGCCAAGGTTGGACCGGCACGATGGAGCAACTCGCGGAGGCTCTGGAGAGCCTAAAGACTGGCGACCTGCTTCGGCTCTAACGGCCGTCTCTTGTCGCCGGGAGAGGATGTGCCGGAATTGGTCGAGTCCGACAGCGGCTGCCACGCGCTGTCGATCTGCCGGCATGCGATGATTGGCGGCGGTAGGCAGCCTCGCCTGGCTTTTTCTGCATGTTGCTGCACCTATGATAGGAGGCGGTTCGCGGTTCAAAATACCGCCCAAGCCCCGGTTCAGACGCCCTGTAACGCCCCTCCGTTCTTAAGAGAAGAGGGAAGGACCACGACCATGCGCTCGCAATGGCTCATCTTCTTGACGATGAGCGATAAGGAGGTCGGTGATTTCACGGACCTGCTGCAAGCGTTTCCCCAACTGACGACGCTCCAATTCAAATCCAGCAAGATCACCGACCTCGGCGTATTGCGTTTGAAGGCCTTGCCGCAGCTCCGCGTCCTCGCGCTGGAGAATGCGGAAATCAGCGACGCCGGACTGGCGCCGTTGCGAGACCTGGTCTATCTGGCAAAGCTGAATCTCAAGGGGACCAAGGTCAGCGACACGGGCGTGCAGGAGATTCAACGGGCGTTACCTGCACTGAAAGTCGAACGCTGATCAACTGCGATCGGCCCACATTAACCTGAAGCGTGAGCGAGGGAAGCTGCGTCATGCTCGTCGCTTACGCAGCGCGCTTTGGCGTTACTCGTTCGGCAATCGGCCCTCTCCTGGCGTTCGTTCCGACGGATGCCGATAATGCTTGTTCGGGTGAAAGGTATGACAGCGACAGGAGAATTCATGCGACGATGCAGGTGGTTGTTCGCTGCTCTGTTTGCGCACTTCCTCGTGTCTTGTCTGGCTCCGGTCTGTTTTGCTGCGGAAGGCGTGACCTTCGAAGGGCAAATTGCGCCTATCTTGGAGGCACGTTGCGTGCGGTGTCACGGCGACAAGGCGCTCGAGGGAGGCCTCGATCTGCGTCGCCGCGCCACGATCTTCAAAGGAGGCGATAGCGGCCCGGCCATCGTCGCCGGCGACGTGAAAAAGAGCCTGATTCTTGAGCGAATCGAGGCGGGCGAGATGCCGCCCAAGGACGACGGTCCGCTCGACAAGCACGATCGCGAGCTCATCCGTCGATGGATCGCCGCCGGCGCGCCGCTGGCCGGCGAGAGCGAGGCACCGCTCGAAGCCGGCGATGCGCTGACGCGCGTCACCGCCGAGGACCGAGATTTCTGGGCGTTCAAGCCGCCGCAGCGTCCGGCCCTTCCTTTCGTGCGCGACCGCGATCGCGTGCGAACGCCGATCGATGCATTCGTCTTGGCGCGTCTGGAAGCCGACGGCCTGACCTTCAATCCCGACGCACCGCCGCTGGTCTTGCTGCGGCGACTCTGTTTTGACCTGCACGGGCTGGCTCCCACGGTCGAACAGATGGACGCCTTTCTGGCCGACACCCGACCCGACGCCTATGAACGCCTGGTCGACCATTTGCTGGATGAGCCGGCCTATGGGGAACGTTGGGGGCGCCACTGGCTCGACGTGGCCGGTTATGCCGACTCGGACGGTTACCTGGCGGCCGATCGCCTGCGGCCGGAGGCCTGGCGCTATCGCGACTACGTGATCCGGTCGCTCAACAAGGATCTGCCCTACGACAAGTTCGTCGAGCAGCAGTTGGCGGGGGACGAGTTGGTCGACTGGCGACGGGCCGACGAGTTGTCCCCGGAGATGGTCGACTGCCTGGTGGCCACCGGTTTTTTGCGCACCGCCAGCGATCCGACTTACCCGGGCTATATCGAGCCGAACGAAGTCCACCAGGTGCTGAGTGACACGTTGCAGATCATCGGCTCGGCCTTCCTCGGCCTCACCGTTCAATGTGCCCGCTGCCACAGCCATAAGTATGACCCCATCTCACAGCGAGATTACTACAGCCTGCAGGCGATCTTCCTCGGTGCGCTCGATCCGGCGCGTTGGCAGCCCTCGGAGGTGCGAGGTATTCCGCTGGCCACGGAAAGCCAACTCTTCCGGACGGAGGAGCAGAACAAGAAGACCGACGAGCGGCTGGCATTCTTGAAGGCAACGCTCGCCGAGCTGACCGCGCGATACCGTAACAAGCGGCTTGCCGAGGAGTCCGCGGAGAGCATGCCGGCGGAAGCGATCGCGGGCCTCGTGGCGGCGCTGGCCCTGCCGGAGTCGGCCCGCAACGCCGATCAAAAGAAGCTGGTGGCCGACCACACCCAAGTGCCGCTGGCCGAAGACGACCTGGCAAGCCGCTACGCCGACTACAAAACAGAAGCCGCCCGGTTACAAGCTGCGATTGCAGCCGAAGCAGTGCTGAAGAAATCGGTTACGCTCGTGCGCGGACTGACCGACCTGGAGGGTCCTCCGGCCCAGGGACAAATCTTGCGCCGCGGCGACCACACGCAACCGGGAGCTTCGGTCGAACCGGGCGTCCCGGTTGTGCTTTGCCCCGAAGAGGGAACGTTCGCTCCGCAGCCGGCCTACAAGACGAGCGGCCGCCGATTGGCTCTCGCTCGCTGGCTGACGCGCGGCGATCACCCGCTGACGGCACGCACGCACGTCAATCGAATGTGGAAGCACCATTTTGCGAGGCCGCTGGTGCCGACGATCGCCAACTTTGGCCGCTCGGGCGCACGGCCGACTCACCCGGAATTGCTCGATTGGCTGGCCACCGAGTTCGTCCGCCAGGGTTGGAGCATGAAGGCGATGCACCGTCTGATGCTCACCTCGACCGTCTACCGGCAATCATCCGATAACGACGCTGCCAAGGCCGCGATCGACCCAGACAATCGGCTGCTCTGGTGCTGGCAACCGCAACGCCACGAGGGTGAGGTCGTGCGCGACGGTATTCTGCAAGCCGCTGACCGGCTCAATCGTCAGATGTTCGGTCCGCCGGCGCCGGTTGCCGTCGAGGCCGACGGTTCGATCAGCACGGCCAACGATGAACTCGGACGGCGGCGCAGCATCTACCTGATCGTGCGGCGCAGCCAGCATCTGACGATGCTCGACCTGTTCGACACGCCGGTGATGGAGATCAACTGTCTGGGGAGGAGCGAGTCGATCGTGCCGATGCAAGCGCTGGCGATGCTGCACGGCCCATTCGCGGAGCGCGCCGCAGAGGGTCTCGCCGATCGCGTGCTGGCCGCGGGTTTGCCGGACGACGGCGCCCGCATCGACTACCTTTATCGGCTTTTGTTCACGCGATCGCCCACACCGAGCGAACGACAGACGCTCAATGGCCTGATCGAGGCGGTGGCCGTCCAGTCGCCGGGCGCTGAAAGTGCCCGCCGTGCGGGTTGGGTGCAGGCGGCGCTCGTGTTATTGAACAGCAACGAGTTCTTGTATGTCGATTAGAACAATCGTGCCATCGCACTCCGCCCGTTACCTCGCCGACCTCCTCAGCCGACGCGAGCTGTTCCAGCGAGGCGCCGCCGGATTCGCAGGACTGGCCTTGGCCTCGCTCCTCTGCGAGGACGAGGCGCGGGGCGACGCGGGGGGCGCGGCCACGCACTTCCCTGCCAAGGCCAAGGCGGTGATCCAGCTCTTTCAGCATGGCGGCCCGAGCCACGTCGACCTGCTGGATCCGAAACCGGAGCTGAACGCGCGCGACGGCCAGAAGATGCCCGATTATTTCACCGACCTGGTGAAGATCTCGAGCCACGGCAATCTCCTGGGCAGCCCTTACAAGTTCGCTCCGGCCGGCGAATGCGGCGTTCAATACTCGGAACTAATCCCGCACACGGCCGCTTGTGCCGACGATATCGCCGTGGTGCGATCGATGTTCACCGAACACAACAACCACGAGCAGGCGCTGTGGCACATGCACACCGGCCGCATCGTGTCGGGCCGGCCGACGCTCGGGTCATGGGTCAACTATGCGCTCGGGTCGGAGAACAAGAACCTGCCGACGTATGTCGTCTTGCGCAATGACTCGGCCCTACCCGTCGACGGTGCCCGCAACTGGTCGAGCGGGTTCTTGCCGCCCCGTTATCAGGGTGTGCATTTCCGTCACACAGGGACGCCCGTCCTCTTTTTACACCCCGCGACGCCCGTCGGCGCCGAAATCGAACGCAAACGGCTCGACACATTGCGATCACTCAACGCCGAACATAAAGCGCGGCACGAGCGGTTGGCGCCGCAACTGGACGCCGCGATCGCCAGCTACGAGATGGCCGCCCGGATGCAGGTGGCGGCGGCCGATGCGCTGGATCTGACGACCGAGACCGCCGAGACGCTGGCCCTCTACGGCGTCGGCCAATCCCCCACCGACAGTTACGGTCGGCGTTGCCTGATGGCGCGGCGACTGGTCGAACGGGGCGTGCGCTTTGTGCAAATCTTCGTCGAAGGCCAGATTTGGGACACGCACGCCAAGAACGCCGAGGGGACGAAGAACTGCTGCGGCCAAACCGACCAGCCGATCGGGGCTCTGCTCAAGGATTTGAAGCGCCGTGGCCTGCTCGACGACACGCTTGTTCTCTGGGGCGGAGAATTCGGACGCACGCCGGTAAGCCAGGGGGGCGATGGCCGAGACCATCACAAACAGGGTTTCAGTCTGTGGCTGGCGGGGGGCGGCATTCGAGGCGGCCAGGCCTACGGCGCCACCGACGAACTGGGCTACCACGCGGTCGAAAACCGCACCATGGTCGCCGATCTCCACGCCACGGTCCTGCACCTGCTGGGCCTCGACCATCGCCGCGTCACCTACCATCTTCAAGGCCGCGACGAACGACTCACCGACGTTTATGACGCCAGGGTAATCACGCCCCTGCTGGCGTGACGATCAGCCGATGGCTTCGTGAACGACTCGGCCGGCGACGTCGGTCAAGCGAAAGTCACGCCCAGCATAGCGGTAGGTGAGCCGCTCATGGTCGAGTCCCAAGAGGTAAAGCAGCGTGGCGTGCAGGTCGTGGATGTGTACCTTGTTCTCGACCGCGTAAAAGCCGTAGTCGTCGGTCGCGCCGTAGCGCAGGCCGCCCCTCACGCCGCCGCCGGCCAGCCACATCGTGAAACCTTCGGGATTGTGGTCGCGGCCATCCTTGCCTTGCACCGTCGGCGTGCGGCCGAATTCTCCGCCCCAGAGAACAAGCGTGTCGTCGAGCAATCCGCGCGCCTTCAGGTCGGCCAACAAGCCGGCGATCGGGCGATCGACCTCCAAGGCGTTCTTGGCGTGGCCCTCCCTCAAATCGCCGTGCTGGTCCCATTGCACCTTCGAGTCGCTGTGCGTCACCTGCACGAAGCGAACGCCGCGTTCGGCGAAGCGGCGAGCCAACAGGCACTGGCGGCCGAAGTTGGCCGTCGTCGGATCGTCGAGCCCGTACAGCCGGCGGGTGGCGTCGGTCTCATTCGAAATGGCCTCAATTTCCGGCATTGCCGTCTGCATTCGGAAAGCGAGCTCGAAGTTGTTGATTCTGCCTTCTAGGGCCAGGTTGGGGCCGGCCGACGCCAGGTGCTCACGGTTCATTTCGGCCAGCGCGTCGAGTTGTGTCCGTTGAACGTCTCTCGGCGTGTGACGATTCTCGATGTACCGCACGCGAGCCTGCTCGACCGGCGTGCTGGCGTTGCCCAGCGGCGTGCCCTGATAGGCCGCCGGCAAGAACGCCGAGCTCCAGTTGTTTACCCCGCCATGTGCGAGCGTGGGGCAAATGGTAATAAAACCGGGCAAGTCGGCGCTTTCGCTACCCAACCCGTAAGTAATCCAAGATCCCATGCTCGGCCGCACAAAGTTGTCGCTGCCGGTGTGCAGCTTGAGCACGGCGCCGCCGTGGGCCGCGTTCGTGCCGTGCAGCGAATGAATAAGGCAGATGTCGTCGACGTGCCGGGCGACGTGCGGAAACAACTCGCTCACCTCGATGCCGCTCTGGCCGTGCCGGGTGAACTTCCAGGGGGATTTCATCAGGTTGCCGGTAGGGGCAAATTGCACGCGCGGCTTGTCGAAGGGGAGCGGCTTGCCGTCGTCGCGGTCCAGCAGCGGCTTATGATCGAAGGTGTCGACGTGAGACGGGCCTCCCTTCATAAACAGGAAGATCACCCGCCGCGCGCGGGCCCGCAGGTGCGGCGACCGCGGAGCGAGCGGGTTTCTTGCCCGGTCGTCGGCCGTCGTTTGCTCGGCCAACAGCGAAGCCAAAGCCAGGTGGCCAAATCCGAGGGCCGTCGACCGCAGCAAACCACGTCGCGAAAGGCAGCAGCAGTTCTCGGAATGCATGGAGCGCACGTTAGCTTAGGTACACGAATTCGTTCGCCGCCAAAATAACCTGGCAGAGCCAGCTCCAGGCCCGATGGCGGCGCTGGACAGGTTGGCCTTCGGCCAGTGACTCGAAGCGGACGAGCAAAAACATGGACCGCTCGATTTCCACGTCGCTTGGCTGCCTGGAATAGGCGAGTAGGTAAAGTCGGCGGATGAGGGCCGGGTCGTCGAGGTCGGTTCCTGCGAGCAACGAGGTTGCCAGCGATTCGCTTGCCTCGGCGATCAGGTCGCTGTTCATCATGAACAACGCCTGGGGAGCCACCGTGGTCGTCAGGCGATTGCCTTCCGCCACGGCGGCGTCGGTCGCATCAAAGAGCTGGAAAACGTCGTACAGATTATTGCGGACCACGGGTAGATGGATCGAGCGGCGATGGCTGTCGTAGCGGGTGAGATCTTTGGAAGTATGGTCGAACAGATATTCGCGGTTCTTCACTTGCAATACCGGCCCGCCCATCGAACGATCGAGCAAGCCGCCGACGGCCAGCAGCGAGTCGCGAATTTCTTCGGCTTCCAATCGGCGAGCATCCATTCGCCAACGAAGGCGGTTTTCGGGATCGACCGCAGCAGCACGGGCATCGTAGGCCGAGCCCATTTGATACGTGCGGGATAGCGTCATCAGCCGGTGCATCGCCTTGATCGACCAACCGCTGTCGATGAACTGCCGCGCGAGCCAGTCGAGCAGCTCGGGGTGCGACGGTGGTTCGCCCAGGCGGCCGAAGTTGTCGGTCGAACGCACGAGTCCGTTGCCGAAGTGCCACCTCCATATCCGGTTGATCATGACCCGCGCCGTGAGCGGATGATCGGGCCCGACCAGCCACTCGGCCAGTTGCCGTCGGCCGCTTTGCCTGCCATCGATGGGCGACTGCTGCTCGCCGGCCAGGACTTGGGGGAACCGCCGCGGCACGACGGCCCCGGTCGTTAAATGATTGCCGCGAACGCAAATCGCCACGTCGGCCACCTCTCCCTCGCATACGCCCATTGCGGTCGGCAACGTCGGCGCCTGTTTCTCCAGCGCCGCCAACGTCTCGCGCATCTGTTTGAGTTGGGCCTTCGTCTCGTCGGAGTAGCGGGCTTCCCGTTCCTTGTCGGTCGCAAGCGTCTCACCCGCGACTTCCAGTTGCTCGTCGGCCGCGGCCACGAGCCGTTCAACAGCCTGCCTGGCGTCGGCCACGCGGTTCGCATGCTCGGCCTGCCGGGCAAGATCGTCGGCCGTAGGAATCGGATTCTCGTACCAGCGGGCGACCTTCTTGAAGGTTTCCATCGTCCGCGTGCTCTTAAAGATGCCCGCCAGACCGTAATAGTCCTCGGTCGAAATCGGGTCGAATTTATGGTCGTGGCAGCGTGCGCAGCCGAGCGTCAGGCCCAGGACGGCGCGGCCGAATGTATCGAGCTGCTCGTCGATGATGTCCATCTCCATTTTTTTCTCATCGACTTCGGCCAGCACCTTCGGTCCGAGAGCCAGAAAGCCGGTGGCAATCAGGCGTTCGTGCTTCACGGCCACGTCTCCGACCGCCGTCGTCAGGTCCCCGGCGATCTGCTCCAGCAGAAACTGATCAAACGGCTTGTCGCGATTGAACGCGTCCACGACGTAGTCGCGGTATCGCCAGGCGTTGCCGTAAGCGACATTCTCGTCGAGCCCGTTGGAGTCGGCGTAGCGGGCCACGTCGAGCCAGTGGCGGCCCCAGCGCTCTCCGTAGTGCGGCGAGTCGAGCAGCCGATCGACTACCTTGGCAAAGGCGGTGGGCGATTCGTCGGCCAGAAAGGCGTCGAACTCCTGAGGCGTGGGCGGCAGCCCCGTGAGGTCGAAGGTCGCGCGGCGCAACAATGTTCGCTTGTCGGCAGGCGGGGCAGGCCGCAGCTCGCGTTGCTCAAGCTGCGATAGAACAAACCGATCGACTGCCGATTCCGGCCAGCCCTGGTCATCGACCGCGGGCACGATCGGATCACCAATCGGTCGAAACGACCAGAAGTCGCGCCCGTCGGTGGCCGTCGAAGCGACGGTTTCAGGAAAGGCCGCGCCGCGCTCGACCCACCGGCGCAGTCGCGCGATCTCGCCATCGGGTAACTTCTCGTTGGGCGGCATTTGCAAACCGCCGTCGGCGTATCCGATCGCTTCGATCAGCAAGCTTTCTTGCGGTTTGCCGGGCACGACAGCCGGCCCTGAATCGCCGCCCGTCATCAGCCCCTCGCGCGAATCGAGCCGCAAGCCGCCTTTTTGTTTGTCGGCAGAATGGCAGCGGTAGCAGCGAGCGGCCAAAATCGGCCGCACGTGCGTTTCGAAGAACCGGATGTCGTCCGCCGCCGATTCCTGGCCGGAAGCCAGAGCGGGCGAAAAGCTCAAAAAGAGCAACGCAATTATTTCAGCGGAACGACGCATCGTACCTTATGTTATCGTACCGCGTCGCCGGTTGGCCAGTGACTTTGGTCTGTCCGATAAGCGCGGAAGGCGACGGCACCCCCGCAAGAAAAACGGCGACTAGCGCATTGGCTTGCATTGACCGGCGCGGCCGTCGATGATGGCTGGAGATTGCCTGGCGAAGAGCAGCAGCCCGCGGCCTCAATGATCGAAAGATGGCCATGTATTCCAACGAATATGAAGCAGCTCGCATGAGACCGCTGTTCTTGGCCACGCAATGCTTGCCAATACGGTGGGGTTGAAGTTCGATTCGGCGGAACCCGGAACTGCCGCAACATGTTGCGTATTTTCGACCAGGTTTCAACTCGACACGATCGGCTGTTGTCCCGCCGCGAATGGTTGCGAGTCGGAGGCATCGGCCTGGGTGGCCTTTCTTTACCGTTGCGCGCCGCCGCGTCTCCGAACACCCCAATGACTGCGCCCTCGGAAACGGCGCGCGCGTTCGGCAAGGCCAAATCGGTAATCGTGCTTTTCCTCGGAGGCGGACCACCACAACACGAGACGTGGGACCCAAAGCCGGACGCTCCCGCGGAGATCCGTGGCGGGTTCGGAACCATCGCCACGCAGACGCCCGGCCTCATGGTCGGTGAGCTAATGCCTCTGACCGCCCGACTCACCGACAAGATCGCCGTGCTGCGGGCAATGGTTACGAACGACAACGCACACTCGTCGAGCGGTTATCAGATGATGACCGGGATTCCGCACGTTCCGCTTAGCACCGAGAACGCGGTCTCCAAGGCGCCCAATCTGGCCCCGCATTGGGGAGCCGTAACGAAGTACGTCACGCAGAAGGACCGGAACTCCTTTCCCGCCGCCGTCACACTTCCTAACCGGATTGCCAATACCGGAGAGATTGTCTGGCCCGGGCAGACTGGCGGAGTTCTGGGCCCGAAGTACGACCCGTGGTTGCTCACGTGCGATCCGTCCCAACCCGATTTCAAGGTTCCGGACCTCGCCTTGCCGCCCGAGCTTCCTCCGCTCCGATTCGATCGACGGCTGGCGCTGTTGGCTCAGGTCGATAGTCATTTGGCCGGGCTGCGAGATTCACCGGCAATGTCGGGCTTCAATCTCCAGACGGAACAAGCTCTGGATCTCCTTGGTGGATCGCGGGCGCGGCGCGCCTTCGATCTTTCGCAGGAAAGCGACCAGACCCGCGACCGGTACGGACGAACACGCTGGGCGCAGAGCGTCCTGCTGGCCCGGCGCCTGGTGGAAGCGGGTGTATCGCTCGTTCAGGTCAACTGGTGCAGGGTGGATGGCGAGCCGAATGCAGGGAGTTGGGACACGCATGACAAGCACAACGACTTGTTGAAGCGATTCCTGATGCCCTGGATGGACCGTGCGTATTCGTCGTTGTTGACCGATCTCGCGGATCGAGGTTTGCTCGACGAGACGCTGGTTGTTTGGGTGGGCGAGTTCGGTCATACGCCGCGGTTTAACGCCCAGGCCGGGCGAGACCATTGGGGACAGTGTTTCTCGATCGCCCTGGCCGGCGGCGGCGTGCGGGGCGGAGTCGTACACGGGAAATCGGACGCTCACGCGGCGTTTCCGATGGCCGGACGAGTTGAGCCTCGCGATCTTCTCGCCACGATTTTTCACTGCCTGGGCTACTCGCCGGATACGGCGATTCACGATCTCGAAGGGCGTCCGCTTCCCATCAGCCGAGGACGCGTGATCAGCGAGATCCTCTAACAACAAACAACCATCCGGCGGGCGCCTCGATCTGCTGACGTCCGAATAATCATGACACCCGCCTGCCTGGCCCACCGACTGACTTCAGACGAACTCACGTTTTTCAACAGCAACGGCTACCTGACCGTTGAGAACGCGCTAGATCCCACGATGATCGATCGCCTTCTCGCCGTGGCTGACCGCATCGACAGGCGCGTGCGCACGGATGAAACGTGCGGCAAGCTACTCTCGATCCCCAACATCGTGCACGAGGATCCAGCTCTTGTCGAACTTGTAGATTGCCCGACCACCTTCCCGAAAGTGTGGGGAATTCTCGGCTGGAACATTTACTTGTACCATTCGCATTTAGATTTGACGCCGCCCGCGGATGCCGCCACGCTCAAATGGCGCGTGGCCTGGCACCAGGACAGCATGCGGGTCAACGACGAGATTGAATCACGGCCTCGCCCTCGGCTATCACTCAAGATTGGCTATTTTCTCACCGATGTCAGCCAACCGGATCGAGGCAACACGCTGGTCGTTCCTGGCTCCCATTTGTGCGACGAGATTGACTGCCCGGCCGATGGCGTGTCGAACCCGCCCGGAGCCGAGCCTCTCTGCGTCAAAAGTGGGACCGCCGTCCTGATCGACCGGCGCATCTGGCATTCGCGCAGTCCAAATCTCTGGAAGCAGAGCCGCAAGGTCATCTGGTATGGATATGCGTACCGCTGGCTGCGCCCCAAGGATGAAATGACGGTCCGGCACCTCTATCCGCAGCTTGATCCCATTCGTCGTCAAATCCTTGGCGACGGTTCATCGGCAAACGGCTGCTACGATCCTGTCGATGACGACGTACCCTTACGGTCATGGCTGCGAGAGCATTCACCGCAGGAAGCTGACTGGTCGGCCCATGGGCGGTCACAATCGCGCCCCCCGGCGATGGTTCGCGGCAAGAATCTGGGACGACAGTAGGCGTCCTGCTCGCTACATCGGTTCCAGCGGATAAAGAGGGCGGCGGCGTTTTTGATAGGGCAGTTTCGTGAAGTCGTGAACGAGAATGCCGGCGGCGTCGACGTTATGAATCGAACCGGCGAGTCGCTCGAAGCCGGAACGAAAGTGCACCGCCGATTTGACGGCGATGTAACGCATCGCCGCGCAATCAATGCCAAGTGACCGAGCAAACGCAGCGTCGAGGGGCTGCTCACGTTTGCTGACGACCACCACAGAAACGCCGCCGATGCGCAGCCAAGCGCTGCGCCCCAGATCACCCGAAAGCCCCGCGTACATCGGTCCATCGTACCTGAAGTGCCCGTCGGAAAGCGCTGCTACTGCCGCCTCGACTTCCACGGGCGGCCCTTGCCGGGGATCGGATTTGCCGCCCAGGGCCACTCGCAGATGGCTTCCCACCCCGACCGCGTGGGCTTTCTCGACTGCTTCGAGGTCGACCAGATAAAGCAGCAGCGCATCGCAGAGTTTCAAGTCGAGAAACGTTCGCAGCACCTCGGTCGAATCGCCGGGGGCCCCTCCGCCGGTGTTGTCCGTGTGGTCGGCCAGAAGGATGGGGTAGCGCCCTGTCTTTTCGCCCGTCGCCAGGGCCTCCCGCACCGAAGTAGGCTTGCGCTGCCACCGCTCGCGGTTCTGCCAAATCCAGTCACCCAGTTCGTCGGCCGCGGACCGGGCCAAGACCGGATCAGCGTCTGCCACGGCGATGACCGAAGCGCCAACGTCGGGGACGTCGGCCCAGGGAAATCCGGTTGCGACAGTCATCGAGACCATTCCCGGTCGCTCTTCGATCTCGTGAGCGCGTCGGATCACTTCGTCCATGGGTGGATGAGCCGTCACCTGGCGATCGATGCCCCAGAACATCGGCAGTTGCTTTAACGCCATCACCGGCTGAATCTCGCGCCGCAGGATGCGAGTTATGATTGCGGCGGCCTCCAAGCCCCGCTCTCCCATGTCGACATGCGGATACGTGTCAAAGCCTACCATCGCGTCAGCGGCTGCCACGCGGCGAGCCGTATGGTTCCCGTGCAGGTCCTGAGTCACGACGATGGGGCAATTCTGGCCGACTTCTGCGCGCACGGATTCGATGAAATGGCCGTCGCCGTCGTCGATTCCTTCGACCACCATCGCGCCATGCAGGTCGAGCAAGATGCCGTCGATGGGGGCTTCGCTTCGGGCGGCCCGCAAGCGATCGAGGAATTCTTGGCGGAGTGAATCATACGTCCTACGCTCGATCAATCCGCTCGGATAGGCGAAAGTCCAGATCAGCGGTACGGGCTCAAAGCCGTACTGTTCTGCCCCGGCCAAAAAGCCGCCGGTGCAGATATTCGCACCACGAAACCGCTCGATGATTTCTGGGCCGCGATAGAGACCGAAACCGTGCTCGAAGTCGGCAAGTAGGGTGCGGGTTTCAATGAAGCTGGTCGTCTCGTGCGAGATTCCGCCGATAGCGATGCGCATGGGACCTTTCTTTGTCGCGATTGTTGACGCCGCCAACCTATCGCTTGCCGAATATCGACGCAACAAGTCCCGCTTCTGCGAGCTTCGCACCGACCTAGAACGATGGACAAGAACGCCCGTTTGTGCATTTCCCCGTTTGGGGCCTGTCAACGGGCTCGCAAAGCGATGGCTGAGCAGCAACAATTCTCCAAGATGATCGTCGTGTAGGGAAAAGCCGTTTGCTCAAGGCAGGCTGTGGCCTGGAGCGCACGTCGAAGCAGGTTGCCACCGATGTCAAAGAAGCGTTACGCTCGTTATAGCCTTGCAACCCTGGGACTGGTTGTCGCGGCCATCTGCCTGACGCTGGCCCCCTGGGTCAATCGGGTTCATTTCCAAGAGCGTGTGATCGCAGACATCGAGGCCCTCGGAGGGAACATAACCTACGAACAAGAGCTTTCCTCAGGCGGACGTCCTCCACAACCACATTGGTTGCGCCGATGGATCGGCGAGAAATTCTTCCGTCGGGTTCGCGGGATTCACTTGGAGCGACAGTTGCTTCCCGACGGTCTCCTCGAGCGCATCGCCCAACTTCCAGAAGTAGACCAATTGTCCCTGCGAGAGGATAATCTCACCGACGAGGCACTGCGGCCCATCGGCCGGATGCACAAGCTGCGGGTCTTGCGGATCGGCTTCAACGGCATCACCGACGAGGGGCTAGTGCACCTCGCCCATCTCAAGGAGCTGGCGCTGCTCGATCTGTGCGTCACCAAGGTGACCGACGCCGGCCTGAGCCGCTTGCAAACCTTGCCCAAACTTTGGCGATTGGAGTTGTACGGCGATGAGATTACGAATCGAGGCGCGTCGCTGCTCGCGCAGATGCCGGGGTTGGGCGAACTCGACCTCGCGAACACGAAGATCACCAGCGCCGGACTGAAACCCCTCAAAGGTTTGCCCGATCTGACCGCCCTCCGGCTTGACCAGATGATCCTGGGGGAGGGGCAGGAACTGCGCATCAACGACGAAGCGCTGCCTCACCTCATCGCGATCTCCAAGCTTCGCGATCTGAGCATCATCAGCTTGCCGATCTCGCCCGGTGCCATTGCCGAGCTGAAACGAGCCAAGCCAGGGATCAGCATTCGGAATTAGACGGAGTGTTCATCCCCTGTTGCCCCATCGCGATGGGGTAGGCAGGAATCTCCGGCAACTGTCTGTCAACCCATTAGCGTTGTGGCCCGTTGAGAGGTACAATCTCGCCAATAACCGGATGGCGGTTGGTCGGCATGCGTATGCCGGTTGGCGGCCGCCAAGTAGTTCTCCGAGAAATATTCAAATGGCCGAAGGCACGATCAAGAAGTTGACGGAAAAGGGTTTTGGTTTCATCAGCACAGGCGGTCCCAAGGACCTGTTTTTCCATTCAAAGTCACTGCAAGGCGTTCGCTTTGAGGAACTGCATGAAGGCCAGAAGGTGTCGTTTACGGAAGGTCAAGGGCCGAAAGGTCCGTGTGCCGAGAACGTCAAGCTGGTCTAGCTCCAAGTGAGTTTGCGAATTCAGGCTGACAGCGGTCGCTCGGTCGCTCGATGCTGCGGGGGCAGCACCGACCGCCGCCAGTTCTGGATGTTCACGGCCAAGTCCTAAACGGCGTAGTTGAAACCGTCGCCGCCCGCGTGGCCCGCTGGCGAGCGCGTTCCCGCCTCTTGGCCAACGCGTCATCTCCCCGTCCGCCGCGACATGGGCCAACGCGGTGTGCCGTGGCGTGAAGGCCCATGCGCCGATTCACTTTTCGGAGTTTGCCGGGCAAATAGCAGCGATCCCGCCGGCCGGCTGTTCATGTCTCGCGCAGAACATGGCTCTCTGAGGGTGACGGTCGAGATTCGGACGTACGGCCCGCCACCACAGACGCGAACAATTCAAAAAGGCAGCGAGCGAATGACGCGTCGGGGTCGTTTCCCGTCAACTGCCGCATTCCTTCCCGTCGAGAACGCCTTGTCCATAGTGTGACACCCGATGGCGCGCACCTGTGCGGCGAGGGGCGCGTCGCTCTGAGTAATTCTCGTCGCTCCAAGTTGCCGCCGACGTTGCTCCAAGTCCGGGCGCGGGCGAAATCTGCCGCAAATTAGGGCCTCTTTTCGGCGCTTCACGGCAGAATAGTCGGCCCAAGCGGCAATGTCGGCACCCGAGTTGCCTTCCGCAGCTCGCCTTGGGTGGCTTCTGCATTTGTAGCTCGGAGTTTTCCGCGACGGTGTGGGCCTGCCAGCATCAAGGAGCTTTTTCATGAATGTCGGATCCCGACGGCATATTGCACGTCGTCGCCAGCGGAAACCTCTGAACGCCCGGAGGCGGTTCGTATTTGAAAGCTTGGAAGATCGTCGTCCGCTCGACGCCAACGGGTTGTGGGTGACGGCCGTCACGCCTGCCGGTGCCAGCGCTCATCCGTTCGACAAGCTTGATATTCAGTTCAGTGAAGCGGTGACTGACGGCTCTTTCACAGTGGCCGACGTCGCCTTCACCGGCCCTTCGGGAACGATCACTCCCCTCGCCTTGAACAAGCTGACCCCGGAATCATACGAGCTCGACGCTACGGGCCTCACCGGGCTGGACACCTATACGATCACGATCGACACCGGCCCTACGGACACCTCCGGAAATCACCTGCAACAGTACGTGGGTGACTTGTTCGCGGCGGGCGTCAGCATTTCACCCAGCAACACGAGCTACGACGGTCAGAACATCGTCGTCGACGGCAATGTCGCGTCGATTGATGGAACGCACAGCTTCCAAAGCCTCGGAGTTTTCGACGGGGCCCACGTGATCGACGCGGCAGCCAGCCTGACGATCACAAACAGCTTGATCGTCGGCAGCGGTTCCACTTTGACTCTCGATTTGCCGAGCGGTCAGACTCCCGCAGCCGGCCTGACCGTAGCCGGCGGGTCGACACTCACGCTCGGCGGCGGCTCGATCGCCAACATCAGCGACATGCTCAAGGTGACCGGCAGTTCGACGATCATCGCTCAGAGCACGAATACGAACGGACAGGTCAACGGCCAATGGGCGGGAAAGGGAGTGACCATTGATGCGGCGAACGTCACTGTAGACGCCGGTTCGCAGATCGACGCCGATGGACAGGGCTATCGAGGCGACACGGGGCCTGGCGCAGGCAACGAAGGAGGAACGTATGGTGGTCTCGGCGGCGGCAGCACGAATACGGCAGTTTACGGCAGCCCGACGGCGCCGACCGATCTGGGAAGCGGCGGCAATTCCGGAGATCTGCTGGGGGGCGGCGTGGGAGGTGCCGGCGGTGGCGCCGTGACGCTCAACGTTTCCGGCGCGCTTGAGTTGGATGGTGTAATCTCCGCCAACGGGCAGAGCATCGCTGATCGCGGCAACCCCGGTTCCGGTGGAAGCATCTACGTACAGGCGGGCACGCTCGCCGGCGCAGGTGACTTTAGCGCTAGCGGCGGCAACAACCTTGCCCACCGCAACGGCGGCGGAGGCGGCGGACGGATCGCCGTGTACTACAACCAAGGTTCGTCATTCACGGGATTCACATCGTCGACCGCCGCAGGCGGCGCCGCGGGCGTCGCAGGACAGGTTGGTACGGAGGCGTTCTTCGATACCTCGGTGACCGACAACGGGCTGCACGTCTATCAAAACTTCATTCTGCCTGGCGGCAGCCATCTGACCTATGGCTCGATCAGCGTGGCCAATGCCGGCACACTCACGATTGGTGGGGGCACGACCGTTCATGTGGACACGGCGCTCAGCGTGACGGGCAGTTCGACCGTCATCGCGCAGGCAAGCAATACCACAGGACCGGTCGGCGGTCAGTGGGTCGGGGCCGGGGTGACCATCGATGCCGCGAGCGTCACGGTCGATGCCGGGTCGCAAATCAACGCCGACGCTCAGGGCTATCGTGCCGACACGGGGCCTGGACAGTCAGGGAGTGGCGGCGGGACGTACGGCGGCGTGGGCGGGTCGAGCAGCGCCGCCCCTTACGGCAGTAGCGCGACACCGATTGATCTCGGCAGCGGCGGCAACAGCTACGATCCGCTCGGCGGCGGCGTCGGCGGCATCGGGGGCGGAGCTTTGACCTTCAACGTCTCGGGCACGCTCCAATTGGACGGCACCATCTCGGCGAATGGTCAGAGCATTGTCGACCGTGGCAGCGGCGGGGCCGGCGGGAGCATTTTTGTGCAAACGAGCACTCTGTCGGGGGCGGGGCACTTTAGCGCCCTGGGTGGCAGCAACCAGGCCAGCCGCGACGGCGGTGGTGGCGGCGGACGAATTGCAGTGTACTACGGTCAGGCTTCATCCTTCGCAGGTTTTGCAGCATCGACTGCCGCTGGGGGAACGGGTGGCGTCGCTGGCCAGGTGGGGACGACTGGTTTCTTTGATACGTCGATTGCGAACGACGCCCTGCACGTGTACGAGAATTTCGTCCTTCAGCCCACCGGCCCCACAACCTTGAACTCCATTACGGTGGACAACGGCGGCAGCACAACCACCGGCGCGAGCCTTACCGTCGAGGAGAGCCTCACCGTCTCTCAAAGCGTCGCGGTGGCCAACGGCGGCACCTTAACGTTCGCCGGCGGCACAACGCAGAACGTCGGCGGTTCGCTCTCGGTGACAGGCAAATCGACGGTGGTCGCCGAAGGGGCGAATACAACGGCGCCCATCGGCGGATCGTGGGCCGGCGTCGGCGTGACGATCGACGCGGCAAACGTCACCGTCGATGCGAATTCTCGCATCAGTGCCGATGGACAAGGTTATGTCGCGGGCACCGGTCCGGGTGCCGTTAACGGAGGAGGAAGCTACGGTGGCATCGGCGGTGTCAACAGCGCTGTACCATATGGCAGCACGACGGCGCCTATCGACCTCGGGAGCGGCGGCAACGATTATGACCCGCTCGGCGGCGGGGCGGGAGGCGCCGGCGGCGGGGCTATTGCACTCAACGTTTCGGGAACGTTTCAACTGGATGGGGTCGTGTCCGCGAACGGTCAGGACGTCACCGAGCGCGGCAGCGGCGGCGCGGGAGGGAGCGTTTACGTACAAACCGCCACCCTCACCGGCGCGGGACATTTTAGCGTCCTGGGTGGGAGCAATCTCGCCGGACGGGACGGAGCTGGAGGCGGCGGACGCATCGCCGTCTACTACAACCACGAGTCAGCGTTCGCCGGATTCGCTTCATCGACGGCCAAGGGGGGCAACGCAGGCGTCGCAGGCCAGGTCGGCACCACGGGCTTTTTCGATACTTCGATCACGAACGATGGGCTGCACGTTTACGAGAACTTCACCTTCGCTCCCGACAGCCAGCCCCACTACGGCGCGCTCGCGCTGGCCAACGGCGGCACGGTCTGGCTCGGCGGGGGTGCCAATTTGACCATCGACGGAGCGATGAATGTATCGGGCAACTCGACCCTCTACGTCGAGTCGAAGAACAACACCGGGCCGGTCAATGGGCAGTGGGTGGGTGCGGGAGCCAGCATCACGGCCGGCAGTATCGACGTGGCAGCCGGATCGTCGATCAGCGCTGATAGCATGGGCTATACCCAGAACACGGGTCCCGGAGCCACTGGCGGAGCGGGCGGCGGCACGTACGGCGGAGTCGGTGGCGGCAGCAGCGCGGCACTCTATGGCGATTTCTTCTCGCCTCTCGACTTGGGCAGCGGCGGCAAAAGCTACGACCCGCTGGGGGGAGGGACCGGAGGCGCCGGCGGCGGAGCGATCCGATTGACGAGCGGTGGCCTCCTTCAACTCGACGGCACCATATCGGCCAACGGTCAGAGCATCGCCGATCGCGGTGCTGGCGGGTCGGGTGGAAGCATCGAAGTACACACCGGCAGCTTGGCCGGCGGCGGTTACTTCGGCGCGAAGGGCGGCGGCAGCCTGGCGGGGCGTGAAGGGGGCGGTGGCGGCGGCCGAATCGCGGTGTACTACACCGATGGCAGCCAATTCACCGGATACAAGACGACGACGGCTGCGGGCGGAACCGGAAGCATTGCCGGTGGCAAAGGAACAATCCTTTTCAATGCGCTTCCCGCGAGCACGGTCTCGCCCCTTCCTCAGTACAGTCCGGCCACCTTCACCGTCTCGTGGGTCGGCGACCCAAAAAACGGCCCTGGCATCGACACCTACAGTGTCTTCGTCAGCGACAACGGCGGAGCGTTCACGTCGCTGGTTAGCAACACCACGGCGACCTCCACCTCGTTCACCGGTCAGTCGGGTCACACCTACGGTTTCTACAGCATCGCGACCGACATTGTGGGGAACCCTCAGACCACGCCCACCGCGGCTCAAGCCACGACCACGGTGGCGGCAACCGCCATCCTGGGCGTAAGCAATAGCGCTCCCGCGAGTATTACGGCAGGCGAGGACGTTACCTACACCATCACTCTCACGAACAATGGGCCCGACGACGCCCAGGACGTCGTTTTGACCGATGCCCTTCCGGTCGGCACGACCTTCGTTTCGGAAACGCACCCGATTGGCTTCGCGGCTACAACTCCCGCCCTCGGCAGCAACGGCACGATCACCGAGTCGATTTCGACGTTACCAGCCGGCGCGACCGAGACGTTCACGATTGTGGCACTCGTCAGCGCCAGCGCAGCCGACCAGGCGACGATTAGCGACACGGCCAGCGTCTCGTCCAGTACGGCAAACACCGGCAGTAGCAGCGCGACAGCGGGCAGCACCGTGGCCACGCGGGCAAGCCTGAACCTGTCCAAGACCGGTCCGGAAACCGTCACGGCCGGTGGCGATGCCACTTATACGGTTGTGTTGACGAACAACGGTCCCAGCGATGCGCAGAACGTCGTGGTGACCGACGCGCTGCCCACAGGCACGACGTTTGTCTCCGAATCGCACCCAACTGGCTTCACGGCATCAACTCCCGCTGGCGGCGCCAATGGCACGATCACCGAGTCGATTGCAACGTTAGCCGCAGGCGCCAGCGAGACCTTCACGGTCGTGCTTCAGATCGCACCGAATGTGAGCGACGGGGCAGTCATCAGCAACACGGCCGCCGTCGCGACGAGCACCACCGGCTCGACCGAAGCCGCCAGCTCTTCTGCCAGCAGCTCGGTGCAGACCCAGGCCAATCTCAGCCTCTCCAAAACCGGGCCAGAAACCGTTACGGAAGGCACGAATGCCACCTACACGATCACGGTCACGAATATCGGTCCCAGTGATGCACAGAAAGTTGTAGTGACGGATAGCCTGCCGGCGGGCACGACATTCGTGTCCGAATCACATCCATCGGGTTTCACGGCAACGACTCCCACTGTCGGCAGCAACGGGACCCTCACCGAATCGATCGCTACGCTGCAGGCCGGGGCCAGCGAAACGTTCACACTCGTGGTCCTGGTCAGCCCCGATCTGACCGCCGGTTCTCGGTTGCAAAACACGGCCAGCGTCAGCTCGAGCACGACCAACATTGGCGAGAGCAGCAGTTCCACCGCGACGAGCACGGTGCTGCCCCCCGTGTCGGGAGAGCAGATCAACGGCACGGGAGTGGCCGTGTCGGGCTACGAGTTTTCGCAACTGTCGAACGTGACCGTGGCCAGGTTCACTGTGTCTCCCATCACCGCCTCGCCGGCCAATCTGACGACGGATTCTCCCTTGACGGCAGCCGTGGCGGGAAATCAGTTCACAGCCACCATCAACTGGGGCGACGGTACAAGCAGCACCGGAAGCGTGACGCCGACCGGCGACAGCCAGTCCTACACCGTCACGGGAACGCACACGTATACCGATGAAGGCATTTATCCGGTCTCGGTGATCGTGAGCGGCGCGAGCTCGCCGGCCACGATCACTACGCAGGCCAAGATTCACGAGCAGTTGCTCGAGGAAGGGACGGTCGGCACACCCGACCAGAACTGGGTGCAGGAGATCTACCGCGACTTGTTCAACCGGCTGGCTGAGCCCCAGGGGCGAGACTACTGGGTCGCCAAGCTCGAGGCAGGCGAAACGCGGGGTCAAGTCGCCCTGGAAATCGCCCGGACGGCCACTCCCGAAGAGAACCAGCGCGACACGGTGGAAGCCCTCTACGAGACCTACCTCTCGCGGCCGGCGGACCCGGCCGGCTTGAATTATTGGATCGGGTTGCTCTACGACGGCTGGACGGCAGAGCAGATTGCGGCCCAGATCTGCGGCTCGGGCGAATACTACAAGAAGTATGGCGGGAGCAACGCAAGTTACCTGGCCGGGCTTTACCAGGATGCTCTCAATCGTCCGATCGACCCCCAAGCCCGCGCTTACTTTGAGGCAGCGATGGCCAAGGGGGCGACGACGGCCCAAGTGGCTGAGGCCATCTTCTCGAGCCCTGAGTACCAGCGTGATCTGGTAACCGGTTGGTACGAGGATTTGCTGGAACGGCCGGCCGATCCGAATGGACTGGCGCATTTCGCCTCTCAGCTCGTCAGCGGAGAACGCGACGAATACGTAATCGCCGAAATGCTCGCTTCCGACGAATACTTTGCAAAAGCCAACATCTGAACATGGGTGAACGTCGCGGACGGGGCGCAATGAGGCCCAGCACCCGGCATGCGGTCTGGAAACCGCCGACGCAGCTTGTGGCGCGACAGCGGGCGAACGTTCGGCGCTCGCTGTTGCGGGCAAAGGAACCGATCGCTCGGGCCTCCGCGACCGTTTTGCTTTCCACGCTACGAGGTCGGCCAGTGTGCCAGCATCCCGCCAGAGCGGAATCCAACGCCCAGGGCCGCCCTTGCCCACCTCGCGGCGCATTCTGATGTTCGGGCGGCGCGCGGCCAGGTCGACGTCGCCGAGCCGAAGCTTGGCGATCTCGTACACCCGGAGCCCGCAGCAGCACGCCAGGCGGAAGAGGATCAGGTTGGGCGGCGGTCCGTACAAAGCGACTTGAGCAACGGCTCCACACCTGACCACATTGACAACTTCCTTAGGGGGTCACTAAAAGAACAAACGACGCTTAGTTCTCCCAACACGTATTTTTGCATGAGCAATGCTGATATTGCCCGGTCGGCGACTACCGATGGGTTGACCGTATCGCCCGCCCTCGACATGGTGCTTGAGTCGGCTCAAGTGCCGGCGCAATACAGCCTGGTCGATCGCCGGGTGGTTGCCATCTGCGGAATTGCCGTGGGGCTCGGTGTGTCGGCTGGATTCGTCGCGCAGGTCCTGATTGGCCTCATCAACTTCATAACCAACTTTGCGTTCTTCGGCCGGTTCAGTCTGGAAGCGGCCACACCGGCGTCAAATACGCTGGGGCTTTGGGTGATTCCAATACCGATGATCGGAGCGCTAGTCGTCGGCTTTATGGCCCGCTACGGTTCGAAGGCGATTCGCGGGCATGGCATCCCGGAAGCGATGGAGCAGGTGCTGGTTAACCAGAGCCGCATTCCAGCACGACTGACGTTTCTCAAACCTGTCTCAGCCGCAATCTCCATTGGTACGGGTGGTCCGTTCGGGGCCGAAGGCCCGATCATCGCCACAGGCGGCGCGCTCGGCTCGCTTTTGGGGCAATTGGTCAAGACAACGCCTGCGGAGCGCAAGACGCTCCTGTCAGCGGGGGCAGCCGCCGGGATGGCAGCGACATTCGGCAGCCCCGTCTCGGCGGTCCTGTTGGCCATCGAACTGTTGTTGTTCGAATTCCGCCCACGTTCAATCATCCCCGTCGCGCTCGCCAGTTCAGCCGCGGCCAGCATTCGCATGCTGTTCGAGGGTGTGGAGCCCGTTTTTCCCATGCCCAACCTCGACCATCCCAGCCCGCTTGCGCTGGCCGTCTACATTCTGCTTGGCGCGGCAATGGGACTGTCAGCGGTGTTTGTGACACGCGCGGTCTACCTAGTGGAAGACGCCTTTGAGCGCCTTCCGATCCATTGGATGTGGTGGCCTGCCTTCGGGGCGGTGGTAGTCGGCGTGATTGGCTACTTTGCTCCGCGCACGTTGGGTGTCGGATATCAGAACATCAGCGGCATCATCTCCGATCAACTTGCGGTTAAGGCGGTGATTTTTCTTTGTGGAATGAAGTTCCTCTCCTGGGTCATCGCTTTGGGCAGCGGTACGTCCGGGGGCACCCTGGCGCCCATCTTCACGATCGGGGGTGGCCTGGGAGCCGTCATCGGAGCGTCGGCCACGTCGATTTTACCGGAGGCGGGCGTTGATGTGCGTATCGCCGCGCTGGTGGGAATGGCAGCATTGTTCGCCGGGGCGTCGCGAGCGTTGCTGGCGTCGGCCGTATTCGCCTTCGAGACGACACTGCAGCCCCTGGGGCTGCTGCCGCTCCTGGGTGGTTGCGCCTCATCGTATCTGGTTTCGTGCCTGTTGATGCGCAATTCGATTATGACCGAGAAGATTGCGCGGCGGGGTATTTCTCCACCGGCAGAATACACGGCCGACCTCTTGGAGCAAGTAAGCGTGCGGCAAGTTTGTTCCAAGACGGTCGTAGCACTTAACGCTGACGACATGCTGTCCACCGTCCGCGAGTGGCTGGCGTCGGGAGGCGAAGGGGCAACGCACCAAGGGTTTCCAGTCATCGACACAGGAGGGACGTTGGTGGGCGTTGTCACGCGCCGCGACCTGGTGAAGTTGACCGATCCGGACGGCAGGCGAATTCGCGACACCGTTGTCCGCACGCCAAAATACGTTTACGACGACTGTACGGTGCGGCAGGCCGCCGATCACATGGTCAATCATGGTATCGGCCGACTCCCTGTCGTCTCGCGAGTTGCGCCGCACAAAGTTGTCGGAATGGTCACCCGCAGCGACATCCTTTCGGTTTATCGGCAACGGGTGGAAGAGACACGTTCCGAGGCGCCCACTCTTCGCTTGCGCATGCCCCGCTTGCGACGGCCGAACGCGAGCACGCGGTCTCACCGCAAATAAGCTGCGCTAGCGCGCCGTCGCGCCAGCAAATCGCGGTTGTTGCATATTTGCAGGTTGAGGCCGTTCGACCGATGGCGATGCCCTTTGAGCAGTGACCGTGGACCGAATTCCGTTTGGCAATCAGAAGGGATGATCTGGCCCCGATCAGGGGACTGCCGCCTTCGTAGAAGCGTCCACTTCGCCCTTCTGCCTGTCGAATTCCTCTTCGATCTCCACCAGCGCCTTGCCCGGCATGAGCGTCCAGCCGGTAAACGCCGGGTGATTCACCGCGTAGAGGTGGCTCGGAACAACATGTTGCCGAGCCTAGGCCTTTGCCCGGCCGTCGCGTCACGCTTTCTCTTCTTGTGCTCGGCGACGATCGTCTTCCGCGCATCGGTCAGCAGCACGGAGGCGCACCGCGATCGAGGAAGTAAACGAAGCGACTCACTGATCGAGCAAAATCAGCCAGCAACTCCCGAAAGAACGCCGGCCACTTCTTCTGGTAACAGTCGGCTCACGGCAGCGTTGCCTTGTTCGTCGAGGAACCGGCCTGCCAGCGGAAACCGATCTTGAAGTTCGTTAGCGAAGGGGAGGTCCGTCCCGCCGAGTGCCCAAAAGCCAGCGGCGGGTTCCCGCCGTTGTAAGTCCTCGAAAGCGGCGGCCATGTGGTGATTGTCGAGGTCATAGCTGGCCATGCCATCGTGATACGTCAGGCCAGGCACCTTCCAAAGACCTACGGTGTCGGCCCACAAATAGCCAGGAAACCAAACATCATGGAACCAGCCGGACCTCCGCTCGACCGAGACCACGCAGATTCTTTCACGGTCGAATTTTGCTCGGACGTGCGGCCAAAGCACGGCGCTGTCTGAGATGGCCTCGTTGAACTCCGGGCCATAGGCTGCCCGATCATCGTCATCGCCCGCCACATTCAAAGGGACGACGTAGTGGGCAAGTCGGTCGTCGATGAGCCGTCGAGTGATTGCACCTTGCTCGACAAGCTCAACACCACGCCGCAGCGGCACGAGGGATCGATCGAGGTCGCCGACCTCGGCATCGGTGCCGTCGATGAGCGCCGGAATTCGCCGGAACGCCTCTTCGTAGACCTCTCTGCCATCGTCGCTCGAATTCATCAGCCGGGTGACGCCCTGAAAGGCCCGCTGCGCCGGTGGCTCACCCCAGCCCCAGAAGTCGCCCATCTCGGCCGCCTCGATAATCGCCCGGCGATGTATCTGGGCATGTTCGCTATGAAGAAGAACGTAGACCGACAAAATGCCATCCACGTCCACATGGTTGTTCACGGCTGCCGTCCAGTGGTCGGGCAGAGGATTATCGAGAAACAGAAAGCAAATTTCGGTCGAAGTTCCGGCCCGGTACTGCTGAGGCGTCGTGTTCGGCCGCCAGTGGCTCAGCTCCAAATCGGTGGCTGGCCGAAACAGGCTGCCACCCGTGCCATCGCAGAAAATGATCGGCCCATCGCCGGGCCGACCGGAACCCTTGCTGACGATCTCGAAGCGGTCTATCAGCATCATAACTCAACCCTCGGATCGTCCTCGTAGGCCGAGCCGATCTTGCACAAGTGGTCCAGAACTTCGGCGAACAAGTCGTAGAGCGCCTTGAGCCGGTTGATGTCTTTGATGATGCCGATTTCCCGAAAAAGAAGCTCATCGACGCCTTCGGGGAACTTGGCCTTGAACCAACCTTCGTCGTCTTGAATCGACAAATGGATTCGCGGCTGCTGTTCGATCAACTGACGAATCCGAGGGTCGCCGAACAGCCTTCGCAGCTTGTCTTCGTCGTTGCCCTTGATGATGTAGGCGTCGTCAAATTCCGGCTCGCCGATCTCGACATCCTGCATTCCCAAGAGTTTGCCCAGGTCGCTGAAGAAGCCCCTACGTAACCGGTCACAGCCTGGGGAGCAGAGACGGGACGTTTTGGCCAGCGAAATGAGCGGTGACGGCTTGGGTGACGAAGTCCAAGGCGCTACGGTTTTGCTGGCGGCAGGTTTCAATGGCGGTAAGCATCGTTTCCACGA
>DASZPH010000122.1:0-47873 GCA_035550375.1 Pirellulales bacterium
ACGCACGCACTCTTGGCTCAACCGCGCCCGGCGGTTACTCACTCGCTGGGAAAAGAAAGCCGCGAACTACATAGGCTTCTTGCATCTTCAGTTTGCGATCATCGCCCTGCGGACCGCAGGGGTAATCGGATAGGCTCTTAATCGGTTTTCGATTGCCAAGAGCGAGTCACAACCGCGTGCCGGCGGTCTGAGGCCGCCGGTTTGTCACGACTGGCCATTGCTAGCCCAAGTTATCGCCACAATCAAAGTCGACTGCAGAGACGGTGGCCGGAAGTTCGACCACCACGCCGCCGGCCTCGGTGATCTGATGCCGGCCGGGCGTCGAGACGATGCCCATGTAGGCGTTGTATCGCTCGGCCGCCTCAATCGCCCCGGCCTTTCCCGCTTGCGAAGCGCCCACGACCAGGTGCGGCTCGTGTCGCGGCCGAATCGTTGGGAAGTTGCCCGGCAAGTGGACGTGGAACTTGTGGGGGCCGGCCGCCAGGTCGTCGAGCGCCTGCCGCTGGCATTCCCGCTGCCGCTCAAGTTGCTCTTCGATGATGGAATCGGGCGAGGGCGGATTTCGTTTGTTTTCGATCTCGAGTTGCAATTTCAGGTTTTCGTTTTGCAGGCGGAGCCGTTCGACTTCCAACTCCAGGTTGGGGTCGGTCTCTTTGTCCTTGGCCATGCTTCAAACCCTTTCGTGTAATTCGTGTGATTCGTGGTTCCTGCCGCGCGGCCCGTTGGGCCTACGGTTAAACGGGTTAATTCGTCGACACCACGACGAAGCGCGGGTCCTTGACCATCGGCGTGCCCATTTCGTCGGCGAACAGGCTGAACATCAACCCGCGGTCGGCCATCTGGTAATCGGTGGCCGTGGCCCGCACGATGGTCAGCGGGATGTTTTGCACCCACGCAAACGCCCGCTTGAAATCGCCCAGCCACCAGTAGACCTGCGCGTTGGCAGCCGACAAGTTGAGCCCGGTCGCGTCCGTCGCACGGCGGTAGGCGTATTTCGACGGAGGCAGGAATTCGTAGCGTCCTCCGCCCAACGGGTTGGGAGCGAACCCACGGCGGGTCAGGTCGCTCGACGTGTTCTCCAGGCCCGTGAAGTTGAACACGTAGCGGCTGCTCATCTCTTTGTAGGGCATGACGAGCACCTGCTTCACGTCGACCTCGATCGGCTGCCCAGTTTCCTGGTCGGTCATTTGCGCAAAGAGCTGGTTGGCCGCGTTGAAATTCGTCCAGTCCGACAGCGGATTGCTGGCCAGCTTGTTGATCCAGTTGCCGCTCGTGAGGTACGTGTTGTAGGTCGTACCGTTGTAGGTGTAAGTGTTCGTAACACCAATCACGCAGTCGGTGATCAGGTACTCCTTGCGGAGCCCCAGGGTCTCGCTCGCCGTCTCGGCCTGGCTGAGCAGCTCGCGGGTGAGGTCAAACATTACGGCTTCACGCGTCACATCCACGCCGTTGCCGCGATTGACCGTCAGCGGCGAAGTGACGTATCGCTCCGGCAGGTTGATGCGGTGGTGCGGATTGCCGGGCTTGCGCTCTTCCGCGTTGTCGCCGACCATACCGATGCCGATCAGCTTCTCTTGACGCTTGTTCGACGGAATGGTCTCGACGACGTTCGTCAGCACGAACATCGGACGCGTGTAGGCTTCCAGCATACGAGCCTCGAGCAGCCCCGCCGTAGCCGCGTTGAACGCGCTGATATTGGCAAACTGACTGGGCACGATCTCGGCACCGGCTTCGAGCACGTCGCCGACCTCCCGGTGGGCGCGGCACGACTGACCGAGGGCGCGATCGAGCGGTTCCCCGTCGCATCCCATGAACCCTTTCGCGAGCTCTTTCACGCTGAGCATGGAGGGCTTCCAGGGGGACTTGCTTTCGAGCACGGGTTGGTCGAGTTCCTGGTTCCAGTAACGCACGCCGGTTTCTGGGTTTTCCAGGCCGAGTAACTGGTAGATCGTATGGACGGCTCCGACCGCGCCGTCCCGCTTGACGATCGTTTGAATCTGTTCGGCGTTAATCATCGTGAATCCCTTCGCGGTAGTTAATTTGGTGAGCTGTTGACAATCTTTCGCCGCTCGGCGAGTTCAAAGCCTGAACCATGGCCCAAGACCTCCGGCGCAGCCGGTTACGGACTCATCGGCGGGATGTAGAAGATTTCAAACACGACGCTCCCCGCCGTGAGAGCGTTGGCGTTGCAGCCGGTGAGAGCAAACGTAGCGACCGGCGAAAGCTCGCTGGCGACCGCGCCGTATGTGTTGCCCGACATCGACCCGATCGGACCGGTGGCAAACACGCTTTGCGACGTGTTGCCGCTGAAGGCGGCCAGCGTGCCCGTCACGCCAAGCTCGACGGTCGCGTTCGACAAGCTCGGCCCGGCCAGAGCGGTCGCCACGTAGGCTCGCCAGCCGGTAACGATGGCACCCGTCGGGATCTTGCCGGTGAACGTGTACGTGCCCGTCGTCGAACTGCCGGTTAATGCCGAGTAGGCTGCCGTCTCACGCAAGACACCTTCAAACACCTGCGGGCCACTCGGTCCATAGTTGAACAGGTTGCTTTGCAGCATCACGCGGACACTGGTCACCGCCACGCCGCCGGTATCCTGAATGATCATGCCGATGGCCAGGTCGGGGTCGGTGACCAGGGCCACAGCCTGGCTTTGAATGCCGTTGTTGCCGCTGTTCTCGGCCGCTCCGACGAGTTGCCCAGGCAAGTAGATGCCCGAAGCGATGGTCGCATCCCCGATCCACACCGGGCACACATCGGTGCTCAGCTCGTCGTTGGCGCTGCTGGCGGTCGAAAGGTGTCGCTCGACGCTCACGCCGGCAAAGGTCTTGGCCAAGAGCCGCTGGTTGCGAGCCGACGTTCCCTGGTCGGGTAGGGAGGCCGCGGGGTAGGCGTTGTTGGCCGTCAAGCCGCTAAGGGCGGGATACGGCGGGTTCGGGGCCAGAAACACGAGGTCGTTGACCTCGATATCAACGCCGCCCGCGTACGGCAGCGTGACGTTGCCGAGGTGCGGAAACGCATAGTTCATGGTCATAAACAAAGTCCTTGAGGTAGGCCCGACGCTGGGCGGCAGGCGAGGTTAATTGGTTGTTCTGGGGTCTTGGGCTTTCAGTCTTAGGTCTGGGGTTTGTATTCAGGTCCCAACCCAAGACCTCACCGCTTAACGGCGTTGTAGCGACGACGCGAGGTTTTTAAGGTCTTCCTTCGTTCGCGGCTTGAGGCCCGTCGGCAGGGTCGCGCGCTCTGGGCCCTGGCTTTCCAGAGTGGTGGCCGGCACGCTCTTCGGCTTCGTCTTGCCGGCTTGAGGCCCGGCTGGTCGAATGCCCTTGAATTCGTCGATCAGAGCCTTGCGGTCGCCCTCGCTTTCCAAGGCGGCGACCGCCGTGATACGGGCCTTCGTCGCCTCGACCCTGGCTGCTTCGAGCGCATCGCGCGCCCTCTCGCGCCGCTCGAATGCGGCAAGCCGCTTCTTCGCGTCGGCCAGTTCGGCGGCCTGCTTCCCGACCTTCTCTTGGACGCTTTCCGTCCCGTCTTCGTCGTTGTCCTGGTCCGCGTCCTCGCCGTTTACGGCCGCCTCCACGTCGTCTTCGACCTGCAAAAGGGTTCGGGCGAGTTGAGCGATACGGCTTGCCTTGTCGGCCGGGTCGGCATCGTCCTCGTCAAAAATCCTGGCGGCAGCGTCCAGAAACATCTGCTTGACTGTCGCCGGCGATTCGGGCTCAACTTTGGCAGCGATGCCGTTGCCTCCTCCTGGCTCGGATCCGTCCATATATGGTTGCTCCGATTTAGATTGGGACTCAAAGATTCCGTTCGTCGTCGCCGGGCGACACACCAGGTCGACGGAGCGAACCGTGTTGATCGACTCGCACACGCGGAGGCCGTCGTCTCTGACAAGCCAATCGACATGCGCGTTGTGGGATAAACCAAAATTCTCCGGCATCCGCTCGGCCGCTTCGCACACCACCTCAGCCAGCGGATGGCTCTTGATATAGTGCAAATCGCCTCGCAAGCCGTCCTCTTCGCGGACGTTCTCCAGACGGCCGAAGAACGATTCGAACGGCCGATCATCGGCCGCTTTCTCGCGCGACGGATGGCTGACATTAACGCTCCGCCGCTCGTACTGCCGCCTGGCCTTCGACAAAACGGCCTGCGGGTAGGTGCGGTTATTCCGCGACTCGTTGCCGATAATCTTGACGCCGTAGATGATCCCCTTCTCGCGGTCCACGCGCAGCCGCTTGTCGCCGGTGGTGAACTCAAGCGAGTCGGCTCGCTCGCGCCTCGCTCGCCCGTTTGTTGCGGTCCGTGTCTTGTTCATCAATCAGTCCCCACCATTCGTATTTGCTGCGGTGGGACTCGCGTCGCTCGTCCCACCCTACCCTTCCCGGTTATTTCCTCGCAGGTACAGAAAGCGTAGCGGCTTCTTCCCCAGCGCCGTCGGCGACTTCCTCCTTGTAGTCGAGTCCGTCGTTGGCTGCGGCCGTGGCGGGCGACATGGCGCCCATCCCGACCAGGATCTGGTCGGCCTGGACCTCCTTCAGCCGGTCGCGCACGGCGACGCGCGGCGGCCGGATGACCAGGTGCACGGCTTGCTTGAGCGTAGGAAAGTCGATGTCGCCCAGCGCCCCGGCCTCGCACGCGAACTGAAGCACCTTCCACAGGATGCGGTTGTGCGAGCGGGCGTAGAACTGCTGCTTGCGGCGGACCGCTTTTTCGAAAGGGCTACCGGCCTCAAGGATGCTGGCGTAGTCGTTGTTGGCCGCGCTGCCGGTGACCATGTGCTCCGGCATCTGCCAGCGTACGGCCAACGACCGCATCATGGACTCGTAGACGAGCACGAAGTTGGGCGCGTTGGCCGAGCCCATCGGCGCCGACTTGTATTGCGTGCCGTTGGGAGTGTAGAGCACGGTGCCCGGATCGTACCGCGCCGTCTGCAGCGAGCGGCTGCCCTGCTGCGTCTGCTGGCCGTACGCTCCGGCCGACTGGCTGGCCGCCAGGCTGGTGACCGTTGCCGGCAGCGTGCCGGCCGCCGTCTCGACGATCCAGGCGATCGCCGCCTGAATGCTGGCGCCCGTGCCCATGTTCCGCAGGAGTTTCCGCGCCGCTTCCAGCATCACCTGGGCGCAGAAGAAGTCGCTCAGGCCGCGCGTGATCTTGCGGCTGACGTTTACCTTGGCGTGTTCCACCCAACATGCCGAGCCGCTGGGCGGAGAATAACAGGGGCACTTGCCGCCCGGCAGGTAGTCCCAGTCTTGCGGGTTGTTTGTCCACTGCACGTAGTAGCCGTGGATGCTCTCCGTGTCGTCGGCCTTGACATGAACGCCGAAGCTCCAGTTGTCGGCACCTTCGTATTCGAGCCATTCGCTGATGTCGTCGCTTTTGGCCGGCTCGGTGACTTGCTCCGGCTCGATGATGCGAGCCTCAATGCGGCCGTGCCCCTGGTGCCAGAGGCCGTAAAAATACTCGCCGTCGGACCGGCTGCGAAAGAAGAGCTCCGCGTCGACGTCGCCCACAAAATCGTTGTCGTCGATGAACCGGTCGACGACGCGCTGGCAGCGGCGGGCCAGCTCGTCGCGTCCGCCGCTTAGGTCGACGCACTTGTAATCGAAACCTTCGCCAATCGTGTAGTTGGTCAGATGTTCGAGGATGCCGACCGCGTTGGGGTTGTAGTTGGCGAGCAACCGTGCGGCGCCGCGGATGGCCGCCAGCTCCGTCTCGGTGGCGAACATCGGCCGGTTGCGGCCGTCCTGCCGGTCGGACCGCGTCGACAGCCAGGGAGACTGTTGGCCCGGGCCATAGCCGTAGCCGACTTCGCCTATGTAATCGGCGGCGTTGACGAAGAGCGAGTCCGGGTCGGCGAAGCCTTCGAGCACCGACGCCCGCTCGACGCGCCGGCCGTGGGGGTCGAGCGAGACATGCGATACAGAAGGTCCGAAGCCCGCGCAGGCGAGTGCCCGAAGCTGTTGTTCTTGCTGGGCGATTTCCAGCCGTAGTGCGTTTTCGCCTCGGATCCGTTTGAGTTCTCGCATCCGTGTTCCACGATCGTCGGCCGCTTCACGTTTTTCGCTCGCACCATTCATGGTGGGAGGTTTACGAGCGAACTGTGCTACTTTGCAATAGGCAGTTTTGTGAAACAGCTCCTGCCAACTAACCCACCACTTTCTTTGTGTATTCGGACCTCACACAAAGCGCGAAGGCGCAAAGATAGAGTCGTCGCATGGCTGTGCATCAATCGCCGCGCGTGCATGGCGACACTGCAAGGCGGTCGAGGAATTCTCTGCCAGCCAGGTTAAAAAGGTGTGAACCGCCGACGTTGGTGCTAATCTCTACCGTGTTGATCTCGCCCTTCTGTGAGGTAATCCAATGGCTAAGAAGCAAGGTTTTCGCTGGGGGTTTGAGTGGGGCAAGGTTGCCAGCGGCGGGTTGATGCTGCTTGTGGGAGGCAGCATTACACTCGTTGGCTGGCTCGCGGGCTGGATCAGCGTTTGGGCGGTGATTCTGGCGGTGGCGGGATTCTTTACGATGATCAACGGTCTGATGGGTGAGGACGGCGTCTGGTAGCGGGCGAGCACAATCAACGCCTGACTCCCCAACTCTCACGCAAGCTTCCCAAAGCCACGTTGACGTTGCGTGTCGCCTCTGGCAGTTTTCGCGACTGGCACGTGGGACATACAACCAACGGGGAGATTGCGATGAGAGCGGCCATTGAGAACGGCGTGGCGACGAACGAACGCTCGGAAGCCGAGATCATTCTGGGCGAACTGATGGAACTGCACCTGGCTGGGCAGGTGGGAACCGTGCACGACCGGCTCGGCGAAATCTGTCGCCGCCACTGGGACGGCAATAGCTACGTGCCGACCAGATTGGTCCGCGAGTGTCCGAAAGACGCCAGCCTGATCCTGGTCACCGAGCTGGAAGAGTTCGGGCTCGGCCATCGCGAAGCCAACACGCTTGCTCAGTGGTTGGTCTCGACCGCCCGACAGACCGGCCGCGGGGAGGCGGGCATGGAATGCCTGCAGCTCGACTATCTCTGCCGTTTCTCCGCAGACGATCTGCTCGCGGTTCCGCAACTGGGGCCCGGGGCCGTTGAGTCGCTTCGCGTGGCGCTCGACTCAGCCGGCCGTTCGTGCCGGCCCCGTCGCCTGGTCCGCTTGCGAGGCGACCAGGCCTGGCAGCCCAACCCGGCAACCCTCTGCCGCCGGATCTTGGAGAGGCATAAGAGCTGACGGCCGCCGAAGGGTCTGACGTTGGCGCCCGCCACCACGACCCGGGGGGGTAGCGTAGCGAGGTTAGCCCACCGACCCCTTGCGCCGCGTGTTCGCAGCCTCAGCGTTCGCCGCGCTCGCCTGGTCGGCGCCCATCGAAGGCGAATTGGCGGCCTTCGTTCCCTTCTACGCCATGATCGCTGCGATGATCCTCGGCACGGCGGCCGTTCAATCGTTCCTGCAGTAGGCCCGCGGCTCACGGCTTCGTCGCCACGAAGCCCACGACTGCCTCGGCGAACCGGTAATCTCCGTAGCTCGAGACCGTCCGCACGCGAAACCCGATTTGCTGCAAAACCTGCACGACCGTCGTCTCGTCCAAGAGCTGCTGGCGATGGATTTCTTCATGGCGGCGGTAGAGCTCGCCCACCTTTCGGAACGAGACGATGCGGCGGGTGAGCTGCCGGTTCGGCTCGTCGTGGTGGTATTCCACCAGACAGGCCCAATCGTCGCCTTCGGCGCACGCCTGCGTGCGTCCGCGGCACCGGCCGGGCATGGCGACGTCGAAAATCAGAGAGCCGCCCGGCGAGAGTCCGTCGACGAAAATGCGATTCCAGAAGTTGGCCAAAGAGTCCAGCGAATTGTCGGCGTCGAACAGATAGTTGAACACCTCGCCGATCGCCGTGACGCCCCGGCAGGCCGGGATAGGAAACGAGAAGAATGAGCCGACGTGAAGCTCGGCCTCGGGAACTCGGCGCCGCGCGAGCTCGATCATGGCGGGCGAAATGTCGACCCCCGTGACCTCAAAGCCAGCATCCACGAGTTCCCTGGCCCAGATGCCGCTACCGCAGCCGAGGTCAACAATCCGCCCCTCCCCGATGCCGGCCTGGCGAAGCAGGTTCAAGAGGCCGGGAGCCGAACCGCGAGCGAAGCCGCCAAAACCGCGGTCGTGGATGTAGGCCAGGTCGCTTTCGTAAACTTCGGCGGCGCTCATGTTCCCGGATATTTTGGATCACTCGATCCAAGGCTGCAACGCCGGCACAACGCGATCCCTTCTTCATCTCAAAGCGCGACTCACCACGGCGAAGAATATGGATTGACCAGGTTTTTTCTTCTGGCATGGTGTCGCACGTTCTTAGTGGCGACCAGTTGACGCCGGAAACCTGAACCTGAGACGCACAACCACCAGCGACGGCAGTGCAGGAGGCACGCCTGCGGCAAGGAAGCCGCGGCCGTGGCTGGCGGACCGTTTCCGCCGGCGGCTGTGGCGGATGCGGATCGAGCCGTGGTGCGTGCATGTGGTCGGCCTACTGATGCTCGTCGTGGAGATCGAAACCAAGTGCTTTAGCCTATTGAAGGAGCTGATATGGGCATTACTCGGAAGGACCTGAAAGAGATTGCGGCCGGCATCGGCGTGTACTTTGCGATCGTCATTGCTGCGGCATTCATCGCCACGCTGATCACCGGCTGCACCGTGCGGGAGGAGTCGGCGCCGCAGGCACGCCGCAACATCAACGTCGACGTGGACGTGGACCTGCGGCGCCCCTGCCCGCCGGGGTATGTGTGCCCGCGCGATGAACGGCTGCGGCGGTCGATCGGTCTGCCCGATTCGGCGAGGCTTTCGACCGAACTCCCCGCGGTCGATTTGCCTCTCGAGAGTCGCTGCCGCAACTACGGCGGCGGATCATGTGTCTGTGCCTCGACGATCAGCGTGCTTCGGTGGCAGGGCCGCGAGGACGTGGCAGACCGTCTGCGGCAGATTTGCTCCGGCGGTCAGTCGTCGAGCTCAATCATCGCCAAGATGGAGCGCCTCGAGCTGCCTTACGCCTACACGGACAGCGGCGATGTCGCGTTTCTCGATTGGTGCTGTGAGACTCGCCGCGGGGCCACGATCTTCTGGAAGCCCGCCCACTCCTGCATGCTGGTCGGGCTGACCACCAGCGAGGCGATCGTACTCGATAACAACCACGTCGGGCGATACGAGTACACGCCGCGCGATGAGTTCATCCGCCGATGGCGCGGCTACGGCGGCTTCGCCTTGACCCCGCTGGTCGGCAGCCCCGCGCCGCCGCCGATGCTAACCGGCCGGCGCCGGGGACCTTAAGAGGAAGTCCTACGACTCGGCTCGTTCTGTCTTGGGTTCTGGTGCATTTGTTTATCCGCGAGCCACCGGCGAGCGCGAGGCACGCGCCACGCAAGACCCGCGCAAACACTCTCGATCCTTACACGATTTACCATCGCATGCTTCACGTAGTCGGCATCTCCGGCGGCAAGGATTCCGTCGCGATGGCCCTTCGGCTCCTGGAAGTTGAGCCGCGCGATTACCAGTACATCATTACGCCAACCGGAAACGAGCTTCCGGAAATGTTTGCCCACTGGACGCGACTTGAATCGCTGCTGGGCAAGCCGCTCGTTCGCCTCGGCCCATACCAAGAAGGCGACGGCCTGGTTCAACTGATCGACCGGATGAACGCCCTACCCAACTGGCGCCAACGCTGGTGCACGCGAATCCTGAAAATTGAGCCGACGATCGCCTACCTGAAGCAGAACGCTCCATGCGTGCAATATGTCGGCCTGCGTGCTGACGAAGAAGCTCGCGAGGGAATCTACGGTCGGTTTCCGGGCGTGGAACAGAGATACCCGCTCAGAGAATGGGGATGGGGAATCGACGATGTGTGGGGCTATCTGGCGCAGCGCGGCATCAAGATACCGCAACGCACCGATTGCGCGTGGTGCTTCGGACAGCGGCTCATTGAGTGGAGAAGGCTGCTCGACAACTCGCCGCACGTCTATCAGGCCGGAATCGAGGTCGAAAGGAAGACCGGCCATACATTTCGCTCACCCGGGCGTGACACGTGGCCCGCGTCCCTGGAGGAACTGCGCGAGGCGTTTGCCGGCGGGAGAAAGGTGCGCGGAGATAAGAGGCAACTTCAGTCTGACATGCACCACACGGACGAAGAGGACGGCCCGTGTCGAGTGTGCCGGATGTGAATCGCGAGACGACGGTTACCCATTTTTTTCGGAGGCCAAATCCAATGAAGCGTTACGGAGCGATTTTTGTTGCGGCGGGAGCGCTCGCCGCGCTCGCCTGGTCGGTGGCCACGGCGACGAACGTCAAGCACGAGGAGCGGAGTTTGTCGAAGCAACTGGCGGCCGTGAAAGCGACGGCCGATTACGCCGCCAGCCTTGCGGAAATTGGCGACCGAGTGATCGACCTGCCCGACGACGGTCATGCCTGGTTCACGACGGTCATCACGCAAGACGACCCGACGCCCCGCGAAAAGCAGGTCGTTAGCTGGTTCGACACCGATCCGCAGTTGTCTCGGCTCAAGCAGCAGACCCATTGGCACGTCTACACGCCGAAGTCGGCCGTGTACCAGAACGTCGCCAGCGCGATCGTCAGCGGATTCCCCGCGGTGATCGTGCAGGACTCGACGGGCGTCGTCGTGTACAAGGTGAGCGGCGACAACGTGCCGAACACGCCTTGGCCTCTGGTCCGGGGCATCATCGACTGCATCCGGGCTCACTGCCCGCATTGCCCGCGGCCGAAGCCCAAGCCGACGCCGGCGCCCGAGCCGGCTCCTGCACCCGTCGAGCCGCCGGCGGATAAACCGGTGATTCCCGCGTCGTCGGCCCCAACGACAACACGCCGGCCGACGGCCGGGACGACACGCTGCTTGTAACTGTTCTGGTCGGTGCGTTCGCCTTGGCCGGGGGCTTTCTGACCTCTGCCGGAAACTGGCGGCCGAAGGTCTGACCCGAGAAGCGACTATCCAAGCCACGTTCTACTTCTTCACAAGGAACCCAAGTATGAGCCTTTTCGGATTCGGGCTGTTTGAAATCACGCCGGTTGGCTTGTGGTGCATCGTGTCGACGGCCCTGGCTTGCTGGTTTGCCGGCAAGTTGCTGTTCAAGGACGACCGACACCTGAAGGACCTGCAGCGCGAGGCCAACGACTGCGCCCAGGAGCTGGCCAAATGGGGCTTCACGCTGTTGCCGCCGATCCTCACGGATTTCGCGGTGCTGGACTTCATCACGCTTAAGAGCGACTTTCGCCATGCCGTCAACGTGATGAAGGACCCGCAGAAGCGGCGGGCCGAGTTGGCGCAGCTTCTGGCCAACATGGTCAAGGAGGAGCTGACCGACACGCAGACGCGACAGGCGTTTTTCGACTCGGTCTACAACCAGGCGAAGGCGGCCGGGTTGAAACCGACGACGCCGTAGCAGCAGTGCCGTACCGGCGCGGCGGCTCAAGAGGGGCCGCCGCGCCGGTTGGCCAGGAAGGTGGCTCCGACGCGCGCGGCGCAGCAGCGGTCGCGTTGTGATCGGCCCCCATCACGGAGTACCGGGGCTGCGTAGGTCGCCGGCTTTGCTCTTACAAACGGATAGGGACAGCGATGGTTGACGCTTCGGACGCAAACAACATGGGCAACTGGATCACCAATCTGTCGGCGAGCGGTGTGCTGATGTGGGTCGTGTGGTACGTGCTCAGCAAGGCGCTGCCCGACATCATCAAACGACACACCGAGCAGAACGCGGCCGACCGGCAGTCGTTTCTGGACGAAATGAAGACGGCCCGCCAGGCGTTCCGCGAAGAGATCGCGGCAGAGCGTGCGCATTGCAGCGAAGAGCTCGCCAAAGCCGACGAGCGCAACAAGGCGGCCCTGTCGGTCGTGGCCTCCCTACATGGCCCGCAAGACCGGACGAAGGACTCGTCCCAGTCCGCGTGAAAGCAAGCGGTTTATCCGCAGCGGTTTGAGGCGGCCCATACCGAGGCGTGCGCGTCCGTCGAAGAGGAGATCAAGCGCCGCGGCCAGGACGGTGACGATGAGCCGGTCGTTGATCGGGGCGCCATCAGCCGCGACGAACTGGGGCCGAGTGGTGGTCATCAAGGACGAGGGATGGTACATCAATGACGCGCACCAGCGGCAGGCGGCGCGAGATCAGGTTGCCCACGGCGCTCGCCCATCAAGTGCCGATTTTGCGCTCCTCGGCCCGCTTTAAGCTGGCGATTTGCGGGCGCCGCTTCGGCAAAAGCGCCGTGGGCCTGCTTGCAGCCGTGCGGGGGCACGGCCCGCATCGGGGAGCGCGGCGGGGAGCGATCGACGGAGCACAGATCTGGTGGGTCGCCCAGACGTTCAAGATCGCGGCCGAAATCTGGCGAGATTTGAAACGGGCCACGCACAGCGCCTGGGTTGAGAAGAACGAAGCCGAGAGGCGGATCGAACTTCCCGGCGGCGGCAGCGTCGGGGTGCGCTCGGCCGACAACCCTGACAGCCTGCGCGCGGTGGGACTCGACGGCGTGGTGGTCGACGAAATCGGCTTCGTCTCCGAGGCGGCCTGGAAGCAATCCCTTCGTCCGGCGCTGACCGACAAGAGGGGCTGGGCCTTGCAGATTGGCACACCCAACGGCTGCAACTGGGTGTGCGACCTTTTCGAATCGGCGCCGACGCGCAAGGACTGGGCGCGATGGCAGCTTCCGACATCGTGCAACCCGCTGGTCGACCAGCACGAGCTGGACGAGGCGCTGCTCGACGTGGGACCGCGGGCGTTCAGCCAGGAGTACGGCGCCCAGTTCACCGACGTGGAGGGGGCCGAGTTCAGCGGCGCCTATTTCGGCGAAAAGATCTGGTTCGACGAGTGGCCGAGTTCCGACCAGGTTCGCTTTCGCTGCATCGCGCTCGACCCGTCGCTGGGCGAGACCGACCAGGGGGACTATTCGGCTTTTGTGCTGATGGCGCTCGACTGGTCGGGAACGATGTGGGTCGACGCCGACCTCGGCCGGCGCGACGCAGCGCAGATGGTGGCGGACGGGCTGCGGCTTTGCCGGTCGTTCGACGTGCACGCTTTTGGAGTGGAGATCAACCAGTTCCAGAAGCTGCTTGCCGGCATGTTCGTCGAACGGTCGAAGGCGGCCGGGTTCATGGTGCCGGCACACGGCATACACAACACGGAGAACAAGCGCACTCGTATCCGCCAGACGCTGACGCCGTATCTGTCGCGTGAGGCATTTCGATTCAAGCGGGGGTCGCAGGGCGCGAAATTGCTTGTGGCTCAGTTGCGTTCTTTTCCGACCGACCGGCACGACGACGGCCCGGACGCGTTGGAGATGGCCGTGCGTTTGATGCAGCACCTTTATTGCGAGCAGTTGCCGGCCGCCGGTCCGTCGCAACGGGGACCTTTGCGCGTGGTGACCTGAATTATGGCGACCTCAGGCAAGCCGTTACCGGAGTCGGAGCGGCGGCGGATCGTGAATTTGCGATCGTTGGGCCATAGTTTGCGGGCGATCGCCCGCTCGGTGGGCGTGAGCTTGCGGACGGTGCAGAAGTATTTGCGGGAGGCAGGGTGAGGGCGACCACGAAACGTCGCATGCAGATATCAGCCGGTCCTTCACCCTGGTAAAGTTGTGAACCGGTGGGCAGGCGAGACAATCGCACCACATTTCCGTTCTCGGATGGGCTCTAAGTCGGGTAAGCACGTATGAACCTGCGCATCGCGATCGTTGGCTACGGTTCGATCGGCCGGCGGCATTGCGAAATCCTGAGGAGTCTCGGCATTCGGCGGCCGATTGTCGTCCGCCGCCGAGAATCGGCGAACCCGGCTTTCATACCCCCCGACGACGCGGTCGTGCTGCACTCGGTCGACCAGGCGATCGACTCGGGCGTCGACCTGGCGATCGTCTGCAACCCCACGTCGCTGCACGTGGCCACTGCGCGCCAATTCGTGACGGCTGGATTACCGGTGCTCATCGAAAAGCCGATCGCCGCACGCCTGGACGAGGCCGAGCCGTTTGTCCGCGAGACGGAATCGGCGGCCGCGACTGCCGGCATGGCCTACTGCATGCGACACCACCCGGCCTACGCGCTGGCACAAGCATACCTAAGTCAGGCTCGATTGGGGCACATCGTACACGCCCAAGCATGGTTTGAAAGCTATTTGCCTGACTGGCACCCCTGGGAGGATTATCGGCAGAGCTACGCCGCGCGTGCCGACCTGGGCGGCGGCGTCCTTCCAACGCTCGATCACGAAATCGACTTTATCCTTTGGTGCTTCGGCCTCCCGGCCGGCTATTTCACCGCGACTTCGCGTAGCGGAACGCTTGACGCCGACGTCGATGACGAGGCGCGTGTCGCGATGCGATACGATGGTTATGAGGTCGAGATCCGACTCAGCATCTGCCAGCCCCAGCGGCGGCGGGGATTCGAGGTCATCGGCGATCAGGGAACACTCCGTTTCTCGTTTGAGCAGCAGCGCCTGGAACTGTTGACTCGCACCGGCGCGGGCGACAAGGTGCTTTGGCATGAGCCGGCTTTTGATCTCAACCTGATGTATGAGGCCATGCTGCGCGACGTCCTTGAGGCCGTCGCCGCCGGCCGGCCGATGCCGATTCCCGTTCGGGCCGGTCTGGAGGCCCTGCGCGTCGCGACTTGCGGTTGAACCGGGGATCGTTCAAGGTGGCGTTCGCCGTTAGCAGTTGAGGATTTTTTGCCGCAGGGGTGCGCGGCGGCAGATTGGTGCGGTAGCCGAGTCCTGACGCAATCCGCCTCACCCTAACCCTCTCGCGAAGGCAGAGGGGAATTTCTTCCTGCTTTTGAACTTTCGTCTTTGGCGCGCAACCTTTCTATCATGTCGGCACAATGACCCTTTTTCGTCGCCAGGGCGTGGACAAAGGTATGAGCCATGAGGTGGACCAGCTTTATGAGCGTATGCTCGTCATGCGCTGCCAGATGGGCGATGAAGGGGCCTATCGCGAGTTGGTCGACCGATACTCGCCTCGGCTGCGCTATTTCTTGCGCAAACGGCTGCGAGATGCCGATCGGGCCGACGACTTGCTGCAGGAAGTCTGGTTGGATGCTTTTCGCCAGTTACCCCGTTTGCACGATGCCGGAGCGTTTACCGCTTGGATCTATCAGATTGCACGCGGAAAGATCTTGCTCGACTTGCGGCGGAACGGGCGGACACCGCGAGCCGTCGAGAACCTGGAATCGGTCGTTTCCGCCGACGAGCCGGTGTTTTCGCCCGAAGACGCCGCGCGCGTTCACGACGGACTCGACCGGTTGAACGACGAACAGCGAGAGGTTTTGCTGCTGCGATTTCTGGAAGAACTCAGTTACGAGCAGATCGGCCGGGTGATCGGTTGCCCGGTGGGGACGGTCCGCTCGCGCCTGCACTACGCGAAGCGGGCGCTGGCACGGTTGCTCGAAGAAGACGACAAACACCGCCAAAAAATGGAGACCTAAATGTCGGACAAAGATCTTGGTAAGGCCCTGTTGAAACTCGACCTGACCCCGCCCGAGGCCGCGGCTCACGTGCAGGTCGACCGGATTGTCGAAGAGGACCGGCGGCGAATGCAATGGCTGACCCGGTTAGCGGTGGCCCTTTGGATTCTGGCGGCGGCGGGGGTGCTTTCGATCGCGATCGGTAGCGGCTTCGTCTTTCCGGCAATCGCCAAAGCTCTGAACGAACGCGCGGAAAACGAGGCCGGTGAGGTGCATTTCTTGATGCTGACCAAACTCGCGGCGGCCTGCATCCTGCTCGGTTCGCTGTCGTTTGTGGTGCTCGTCGCCGCCGGCCTGGCGACCGTGGTGCTCGTCTATCGGTCGCGCCGCGCGACCTTGCGGCAGATCAACGCCAACTTGCTGCAAATCTCCGAGCAGCTCAAGGCCCTCGCCGGTGGGGCACCATCGCCGGGGCATTGAGGCGGCGCCGGCGAGTTGTCTCACGCAGACGGTTTTACGCAGAGAGGGCCGCCTCGGCGTCAAATCGCACCGGCAGCCGCAGGGGACCATGCACGTGCAAGGCCGGACGCGGCTGCCACATTTCGTGGCTGGCGAGCCGCAGGCGGGGAAGATGACGGAGAATATCGGCCAGCGCCACGCGGGCCTCCAAACGCGAAAGCCCAGCACCAAGACAGAAATGAATCCCGTGCCCGAACGCCAGGTGCGGGTTCGGATCGCGCGTGATGTCGAAGCGGTCGGCGTCGGCGAATTGCTTCGGGTCGCGGTTGGCCGAACCGAGCATGAGCAGCACCAGTTTGCCGGCCGGGATCGTCTGTCCGTGCATCTCCACGTTGCGCTTCGTGCCGCGAAAGACGAACTGGAACGGCGAGCGATAACGGAGCACCTCTTCAATGGCCGTGGCGAGCCGCTCGGGCGAGCGCCGCAAGAGGGCCATCGCGTTGGGATTCTCCAGCAGGCACAGCACGGCGTTATTGATCAGATTGGTAGTCGTTTCCTGTCCTCCGACGATCAAAAGCTGAAAAAAGCCAAGCAGTTCTTCCGTCGAGAGTCGTTCGCCATCGACGTCCGCCGCCACGAGCCGGTCGAGCAGGTCACCGGCCGAGCCTTGCGGCGCCGGGCGAACCGTCGAACGCCGCTCATCGATCAGCCGCGGCAGGTAAGCCCGCATTTCCGCGATGGCCTCGCTGTACTCGCTCACTGCCTGCGCGGTCAGGTCGCCGCCGGGCGAGATGCCGCGAATCGTGTAGCTCAGCTTCAGCGTAGCGTTGCTCCATCCCACGTAGCGCGGCCAATCGCCGTCGGGAATGCCGATCATGTCGGCAATGACCCGCATCGGCAGCGGCACCGAAAAATCGGCCGCCAGATCCATTTCACCGCGTTTGATCGACCGCCCGAGCAGCTCTTTCGACAGCGCGCCGATGCGCGACTCCAGCCCGGCCACCATGCGCGGCGTGAAGGCTTGCGAGATGATGTTCCGCAACTTGGTGTGCCGCGGCGGATCGTTGAACACCAGCCACGGCGGCGTGGGATGTACGCCGATGTTGGCCAGATCGGAGCCGAAAGCGTCCGTGTCGGAAAGCGCCTGTTTCACACCCGCGTAATCGAAGATCATCCATAGGCCGCTCTGCGGTTCGAGCATGACCGGGCATGCTGCCCGCAGACGGTCGTAGGTCGTAAACGGGTCACGGCGCATGTCGTCGGAAAGAAAGTCCAAACTCGGCACGTCAGGGTTCCGCACGGATAGGGAGGGAAATGGACGAGGGACCTCGTCCGAGCCTGACTGTCGTAGTCGAGAGGGGGCGCGACGTGGCTCACGAAGAGAGACGAGGACGATTGTAGACGCCGTGAGGGCGAAGTGCCATTACCCTTCTCCCCTCAGCCAATCGGGAACGCGCTGCAGCCGGCCCTCGCGATCGACGCACGCCAGAAGCGAAGTCCCTTCGGCAAGCAATTCCTCGCCGCGGAAAAGCTGGTAGGCGTGCTCGATTTTGGCCGGCGTCACGCGCTTCAACCGCGTCCGCAATCGCAGTACGTCGTCGTAACGGGCCGGCCGCCGATAGCGGCACGAAACGTCGACGATCACCATGAACGTTCCGCCCTCTTCCACTCGCCGATAGTCGTAGCCGTTGACCCTCAACAGCTCCGTGCGGCCCATCTCGAAGTAGGTGAAATAGTTGGCGTGATGGAGCACCCCCATGGCGTCCGTTTCTTGATAGCGGACCCGGATCTCGATCTCATATTCGTCGATCATGTTGACGGAAACACCAGTCTTGCTTATAGTTATGCGGCTTTCTATCGTCTTCACCGGCGGTCGTCCGTCTGCACCATAACTGCCGGCCGCGCGGTTTGGGAAGGGGAATTAGGAGCGTGCTGGGCCTTCCGCGGGCGTGCGGGGAACATGCAGAAGGCGAGCGGGGCGTGGCTCTCTTGGCGAGTAAGTGCAATGAGCATCGGTGAAGGGACGGACGTAGACATTCCGACGGCGCGGGGCCGCGATTACCCATCCATCCGTCAATTCACCGTGTTTCTTGAAAACCGCGTCGGCCAACTCCTGGAAGTGGTGCGTCGGTTCGAGGGAAGCAAGGTCCGCATCGTCGCCTTTTCGATCGTCGACTCGGCGGAGTGTGCCTTCGTGCGGTTTCTCCTCAGCCATCCCGAGCAGGGTCGCGAGATCCTGGAGCGGGCCGGTTTGGCGATGATCGAGAGCGACCTGATCGGCGTCGAATTGCCCGAAGGGCCGCACGCGCTGCTCAAGGTGTGCACCGCGCTGTTGCAGGCCGAGGTGAACATCATCCAGGCTTATCCGTTGCTCTTGCGTCCGCATGGCCGCCCCTGCGTGGCCCTGATGGTCGACAACATCGAAATGGGCCTGGAAACGCTCGGTTCCAAGGGGTTCACGATGATCACCGAGGCCGATCTCGAGGAAAACGAGTAGGGAGAGAACGAGTAGGCGCGATGCAAGAGCTCGATTGGTTGGCCATCGTCTTACGGTGGATGCATATACTCGCCGCGATCACGGCCGTGGGCGGCACGATCTTCATGCGGGCGGCGCTCGTGCCGTCGGTCGTCGTTCTGGCGGACGACGAGCGCAAGAAGCTGCACGAACAGGTGCGATCCCGCTGGGTGAAGTTTGTAATGGCGGCCATCTTGTTCCTGCTCGCCAGCGGCCTCTATAACGTCCTGCGACGCTTTAACGCCGGCATTCCAGCCGACTTCAAAAGGCTTTATCACGGTTTGTTCGCCGTCAAGTTCCTGCTGGCGCTGGCGATCTTCTTTCTGGCCAGCGCGCTGACGGGCCGTGCCGCGGCGCTGGCGCGTTTCCGGCAGAACGCCAAGTTCTGGCTGTCGGTGAACCTGACGCTGGCCGTGATCGTGGTCTGTATTTCGGGCGTGCTGCGTTTCATACCGGCCGAAAAGACTCCGCCTGCCGCCAGCCAAACCTCGCAGGAAGCTCAGCCGCAGATTTCGCATCATGGATAAAAGATCCAAAAAGCGCATCGACCTCTTGAACCAGCGCTTGCAAAAGCTTCGCCAGCAGCTCGCCGGCGCCCGCAAGCAGATGGACGATCCCGAAGACGTCCGGCGGCTGGAGCGCGATATCGAGGAGGTCGCCTCCGAGCTGGAAAAGCTGAAACAGGGCGGGTGAAGCCCTCTCTCCCTCTCCCTTCGGGGAGAGAGCCGGCGTGAGGGGCGGGTGGAACGCTGCAAACGGCCGGCAAGCAATCGAAGCTCCGGACGTTTCTTTGAGGCCCGCTCGCTTGGCAAGCGGCCACTTTTCTTGTAACGATTCCCTCCCCAACCGCGTCATAATTCTGGCAGGCGCGGGGCAAGAGGAGCGGCGGATGGCGCCGGAGGATTCCGATTCCCGTCAAGACTGGGTGCTCGCGGCCCTCGATAGCTACGAGAGCCGATTGCTGCGCTACGCGCAGCGGCTGGTCGGCGACGAACACCTGGCCCGCGATGTGGTGCAACACGCCTTCTTGCAGCTTTGCCTCCAGTCCCCGCGCGAGCTGAACGGCCGGCTCGGGTCGTGGCTTTACGCCGTCTGTCGCAACCGGGCGATCGACCACAAGCGCCGTAACTGCCGGCTGGAGTCCTTCGCCGGCGGCGGCGAGCATGAGGCGGCAAGCCGCGAAGCCGATCCGGCCGAAATTCTGGAGACGAGCGACGCGGGCGAACTGGTGCGTCGGGCGATCGCCAGGCTGCCCGAGCGTCAGCAAGAGGTGGTGAACCTCTGGTCGGAGGGGTTTGCCTACCGCGAGATCAGTGAAATCACCGGGGCGGCGGAGAGCTACGTGCGCGTGATGATGCACCGGGCCTTCCACTCGCTGCGCGAGAATCCGCTCCTCCGTCCTTTGATCGAAGAGGAAGCCGACGTGAGGTAGGGCGAGCGTGCCCGTCCCCACGTGAGAATCAGCGAGAGCCAATGATGAGCCAAGAAGAACGACAAGACAATGCGCCGTCTCGGCAGTCACCCGAAAATGAGCCAGGCGGCGACGAATCGTCAAGCGGGCAGTCTGGCGACGAGCGCGCGCTGCTGACGGCCTACGCGCTGGGGGAACTCGACGAGGCCCAGCGTGCCGAGGCGGAAGCGCGGCTGCACGAGTCGGCTGACGAGCGGCAGGCGGTCGACGACCTGACTCGCTTGGGCAAGCTTCTGCGCAGCGTTGCGGCCAACTCGTCTTCGGCCGCCGTCGATTCGTCGCCAGAACTGCGCGAGACCGTCCTCGCTCGGCTGACCGATCCGCCACAAGCCCCACTTCCATTGCGCCTGCCCCTCCGTGAAAGGCTTCCGCGTCGCCGGTTCTGGGTGCCGCTGAGCCTGGCCGCCGCCTTGGCCGTAACGTGCGGCGCCCTATTCGCCTTGATGAAGACGAAGCATGGTGAACGAGTGGCGACGCGGCGCACCCTCAGTCGATCGTTGGCCGCCGGCGCGGAGGGGGGCGATACGATCGCCGACCTCACCGAGTTCGAAACGATCGACGCGCCGATGGCTGGACGCTTTGCGAAGCTCAACCAAGAATCCGCGGAGCACGAAACGCGCGACGGAAAGGCAGCTTACTTTGATTCCTATATGACCTCAGGTGGCGCGATGGGAAGGCCACCCCAGGGCGCCGAGTCCACGCCGTCGAAGGCGCGAGCTTCCCACGCTAGTTCCGACCTGGGAGCAGCGGTAGATGAGGCTACACCAGGCGGCCTGGTTACCGGGCTCGAAGGGCCAAGCGCCGGAGAGCCCGCGGACTTTGATAGTGCAGAACAAAAAACGCCGAGACTGGCTCGCGACCGATCGCGGTACGCCGCGCAGGGGCGGGGTGATCAGCCCGGGCAAATGCCCAAGGCCAGCTTCGCGTTCTCGCCGGCGCGGCGGGGTAGGGAGGCCCGAGGAGAACAAGGCGGACAACAGATCCCCAACGACCAGACTCCTCGGGACCGCGGTGCGGAAGACTGGGGCGTGCGATTTGAAGAGGAGCTTGGCAGCAAAATGCGGAGCGGCAGAGACGCGGGTGAGGAACAATCGCAGCGGCACTTGCAGCGGGAGCACATCGCCGCCGACGGAGAAGTGGGTGAAGGAATCGGTCGCGAGCCGCTGGCACAAAAGCAACGGGCCCAGGAAGGTGGTGGCAAGAGCGGGGGCGGGCAGCGCAGCGGTGACGGCCTCAACGAGGAAGGGCAGTCTAGCGATGCCCAGCACTGGTTTTATCGTCAGCCAAACGCGATGGCGGGCGGGGGGTTGATGGGAGGCAGGGGGCTTCCGGAGACGTCACAGCAAGGCGACACGAATTCACTCCTCGGCTACACCGGTTACGAAGGTATCTTGGCGGCAAATGGAGAATCGTACCCTACCCTCGTCGAAACCCCGTTTCGTGAGCCGACGGAATACCCGCTCTCAACCTTCTCCATCGACGTCGATACGGCCTCCTATACCAACGTGCGGCGGTTCCTCAACTCGCGGGCCATGCCGCCGCGCGACGCCGTGCGGGTCGAAGAACTCATCAACTACTTTCAGTACAGCTACCCGCAGCCGGAGGGCAACGTGCCGTTTTCGATCACGACCGACGTGGCCGATTGCCCGTGGCAGGCCCAACACCGGCTGTTGCGAGTGGGGTTGAAGGGACGCGAGATTCCCGCCGACGAGCGGCCGGCCAGCAACCTGGTGTTTCTGCTCGACGTTTCCGGCTCGATGGACGCGCCCAACAAACTGCCGCTGGTCAAAGAGGCCATGATGCTGCTGGTCGACAAGCTGACGGAAAATGACCGCGTGGCAATCGTCGTCTATGCAGGCAACTCGGGCCTCGTCCTGCCGCCGACCAACGGCCAGAACAAAGAGGTGATTCGCGAGGCCATCTCGCGGCTTGTCGCGGGGGGCTCGACCAATGGGGGCCAGGGGCTGCAAATGGCCTACGACACGGCCCAAGCGAATTTCATCAAGGGGGGCACGAACCGCGTCATCCTGGCCACCGACGGAGATTTTAATGTTGGCGTCGTCGACCAGGGCGACCTCGTGCGACTGATCGAAGAAAAGGCCGGTGGCGGCGTGTTTCTCAGCGCCCTGGGTTTCGGCATCGGCAACCTCAAGGACGGCACGCTGGAAAAGTTGGCCGACAAGGGGAACGGCAACTACGCCTACATCGACACGGCCGGCGAGGCCCGGCGCGTCCTCGTCGAACAGCTTTCGGGTACGCTGGTCACGATCGCCAAAGACGTGAAGCTGCAGATCGAATTCAATCCGGCGCAAACCGCCGAGTATCGGCTGATCGGCTACGAAGACCGACTCATGCCTGAGCAAGATTTTGACGACGACCGCAAGGACGCCGGCGAGATCGGAGCGGGGCACAGCGTCACGGCGCTGTATGAAATGCTCCCTCTAGCGGTTAGCCAGGCAGACGTTCAGCCGCTCAAGTACCAGCGATCTGACAATACTCGCGGTCGCAATCTCACGGCCGCGGCTGCCACGGGGGAACTGGCTACCATCAAGCTGCGATACAAGGATCCCGACGGCGAGCAGAGCCGGCTGATCGAACACGCCGTGACCGACCGGCGACCGCCGGGCAACGAAGCGAGCCAGGACATGAACTTTGCCGCGGCGGTGGCCGCCTTTGGCATGCTCTTGCGAGACTCGCCCTATCGAGGCGACGCTTCCTACCAGAAGGTTCTTTCGCTGGCTGAGCAAGGGCTGGCCGGCGACGCCAGCGGCTATCGGTCGGAGTTCGTCCAACTCGTGCGGCAGGCCAAGGAGATATCGGGCAAGGAGTAGGCGGCTTTGTGAGGACCGGGCGATTGCTCTGTGGGCAAAGAACAGCCTGTACACGGGTGTTTGACGCCGCTTCGCTCGGCCGAGCCGAGGGCGTATGATAGCCCTTCATGGAGATTGCCAATCGCACGTTCCTCGTCACTGGCGGGGCATCCGGCCTCGGCGCCGCGTGCGCGCGACGGCTCGCGGGCGCCCAAGCCCGCGTCGTCATCGCTGATCTGAATCGAGAGGCCGGCGACGCGCTGGCCGCCGAGCTTGGCGAACGGGCCTTGTTCGTCGAGACCGACGTTGCCGACGAAGCCAGCACCCAGCAAGCAGTGCACGCGGCTCTCGACCGCTTCCATGACCTGGCGGGCGCGGTTCACTGCGCGGGCATCGTCGCAGGCAGCCGCATCGTCGGCCGCGACGGTCCGCACGACCTGGACCTGTTCAGACGGGTCGTGCAGGTCAACCTCGTGGGCACATTCAACGTGCTGCGTCTGGCGTCAGCCGCGATGTCGACGCGGCCCGCCGATGAAGAAGGCGAGCGCGGCGTGATCGTCGCCACGGCCTCGGTGGCCGCGTTCGAGGGACAGATTGGTCAGGCGGCGTACGCGGCGTCGAAAGGGGGCGTGGCCGCCCTGACCCTGCCCGCGGCCCGCGAACTGGCCGCTTTCGGCATCCGCGTGATGACGATCGCTCCGGGGATTTTTGAGACGCCGCTTATGGCCGGGCTCCCGGAACAGGTCCGCGAATCGTTGGCGCGGCAGCCGGCCTTTCCGCAGCGGCTCGGCCGGCCCGAAGAATTCGCGGAACTGGTCGCGCACGTGATCGAGAACCGCATGCTCAACGGCGCCGTGCTGCGGCTCGACGGGGGGCTACGAATGGGCGCCAAGTAGCCGCTCTCCCCTCTACTTTGGCCGCCCAACTCTGCGTCGGCGCGGAGTGCCAGGCCGACGATCAAATGCTCGCGGGCCCGCCAGTACGCGGCACGCCGTTCCAGCAGATTGGGCGCCCTGCACAAGACGGCTGAGATAGCTCCGCGCGCGGAGGTGAATCTTCGCTAATGATTAAACTTTCCCCGATCAAACTCCGATAACTGACCCGGCAAAATTTCAGCACTTCAGAAAGCGCGTCTCTTCCGACGAAGGCCGGCAGCCAGAATGCAAGCATATATTCTTGAGACGGGGCGGCGCGTAACTCCTTTTGACGAACCGGCCAGCGCCATGCTGGTCCACAATCGCCCTCTCCGCGATCATCAAACGGGCATACTGGAGAGCTTGGGTTGTCGGGTGGAAGTGATCGATGATCTGCGGCAGGCACGGGAGAGACCGTGCCTGGTCGTCTACGACGACGTCTACTTTACGTATCATGCCGCAGAACGATTCTTGAGTGCCGCGCGACGCCGAGAGCGACAGGCAAAACAACAAGCCGCAGCAAACCAGCTTGGCTCGAAGGCGGGCAACTTCGCCGCGGCGCTGCCTGTCTCCCTGCTCACCCAACGCTTCTCGCCTAGCTTCCAGGGCCGGACCGTCGCACAGCCGGACGGCACGAATTGCCACGTCTACGACCTTTACTACCTGCGTGATTGGGACCCCGAAATTCCGCCGGCCGACCAAGCCGAACTGGTGACGATTCCGCACCGGGTGACGGTACGGCGGTGGCGCGTCAACGCTCACTTTGATCCCTCGGGCAGCTATTCGCTCCCCCTGTCGACGGTGGTGATTTGCCCCGTGCAGCACTGGTCGTCGCTCCTGACGGCGAACGTGCTCGGGATGCCAAGCCACATCGTTCGCGCGGCCCTGGATTCCAGAATGCGCGCGGCCACCCTCCCCTTACGCATGCTTTGGCGCGCCGGCAGCGTCTGGCCGAACCGTCTGCGTGGCAAGATTTACCTCGCCGGACGCGGGTGCAAGGTCCATCCCACGGCGCACGTCGAGTGGGCCGTCCTGGGCCGTGGAGTGCGCATCGGCCCTAATGCCGTCGTGCGAGGCGCCGTGCTGGCCGACCGAGTCGAGATCGGGCCGGGAGCCATCGTCGAGATGTCGACGCTCGCCGAGAAGGCAACCGTCAACGGCGGAGTAACGGTCCGCTCGTGCGTCGTCGGCGACGCCGGCCACATGGGGTCGTTTTTCACGCAGCTCTCGGTGCTGGGCCGCGGCGCGGTGCTCTGTCCCGACAGCGGCATCTTCGACTTCAACCTCCGCAGCAACGTGAACGTTACCTTCGAGGGGCGGACGGTGAGCTGCGGGTCTCGCTTCTTGGGAGGCTGCCTGGGGCACGGCGCTTTTCTGGGAGCCGAGGTCGTCATGGCCAGCGGCCAAGAGCTGCCCAACGGTTGCGTACTCGTTCGCAGTCCACGCGATTTGGTGAGCGACCTGACTCAAACGTTGCCGCAGGGCGTCGTGCGGGTCGACCGCGGCCGACCCCGCAATCGTCCGTCGGACGACGGCACGCTTCGTATTCAGCCGGGTTAAGGGCACTTGGCACCCGGGGCCCGATCAAGTCACGGCGTGCGCCAGCCTGGCCGGCACGGGCGATGTGTAACCGGGGGGCTTGGTTGCCAGCAAGGACCGGGAGCTGGCGTGCAACACTTTTTCCGCCGTGTTTCCGATCAAGAGGCCGGCTACCCCGGCTCGGCCGAGGGTCCCCATCACGATCAGACCCGCGTTGACCTCGTCGGCCGTCGAGAGGATGAGCGGCGTCACGTCTCCCTGTTTGACGTGCAGAACCGGCTCGATCTTCAGGCCCGAATTTCTGGCGAACGCCTGCAACTGCGACATCAACTCATGGCGGCGGGGCGGCCGTAAATCGAAATCGTCCTCCGGCATCAAGTCGAGCAGGTAGTCGTGCTCGCGCGCGAAGACGTGCAGCACGTGGAGCGACGAGTTCAACCGGGCGGCGAGCTCTCCCGCCAGACGCAACGATTCGTGGCTGACCTCGGAAAAATCGATCGGGGCGAGGATGGCGTCGAGCGGCGTTTTCGCGCCCGGCTTCACCACCCACACTGGGCAGGGACACTTGCGCACGAGCTTCGTCGACGTGCTTCCGACAAACATCCGGGCGATGGCCGACCGGCCGTGCGTTCCCACGACCACCAGGTCGTACCCTTCTTCCTGCACCGCGTGGATCACCTCGACGAACGGCGATCCCCAAAGCGTCCGGACATGGATATCGACGCCTTGGCCGAGGTAATCGGCCACCGCCATGCGGAGCTGACGCTCGGTTCCCGTCCGTAGCCGTTCTTCCAATTCAGTCACATTTACCGGCGTCCGCCAGTCGACCATCATGGCGTCAGGCCCGATGGCCATATCAGCGCCGCCGCTGACCGGCGGAATGACGTGTACGACCGTCAGCGTGGCACCAGCCACTTTGGCCAGCGTAACCGCCTCCGAAAGCACCGCCGGAGAGGCGTCGGAGAAATCGACGGGAACTAGAATTTTCTGGAAGATCGGCGTCATCGTCCACCTCGCGCATGGCCGAAACTTCTCCTACTAGATCTTAGGCCTGGCACCCCGAACGGACAAGCTCGGCAGTTGCAGCGGTGCGGCCGCGTTGTGAATCCACGACCGATTCGTTAGCGTCGCTCAACCCGCTCGCTCAGTTCCCGCACCTCGGCTCGCAGCCGTTCGATTTCTTCTCGAAGGTCGCGCGCAAACTCGGGCACTTGTTCGCTTCGGTGGAGGTGAGCCTCGTGCATTTCCGTTGCAAGTCGGTGTTTGGCTTCGTGAACCTCTCGTTCCATGGCCTCGGCCCTCTTCATCACTTCATGCGCCAAATCGTGCATCTCCGCGATCTTGAGGTTCTCCGCGGCGACCCGCATGTGGTGAATACGCCGGGTGGCGTTCGCGAGCTTCTCGGCCTGGGCGCGAAATTCGGTATGCTGCTCGCTCTTGTCGGCGTGCAGGTGGTGAAGCTCTCGCTCGATCTTGGCGATCTGCTCACGCACTTCCGCCAACTCTTGCTCGGGGGCGGCGGCGTCCTGCATCTGCCGCTCTTTCGCCAGCAGATCGTGCAGGCGTTCCTTGAGCCGCCGTGCTTCCCCTTCGACGCCCGGATGCTCTTCCTTCTCTCCGTGTTTCTTGCCCTTGAGTTCCATTCGTTCGGCCGCTTCCAGCAGTTCGACCGATTCCTTTTCCAACCGCTCGGCTTCGTCCCTTCCGCGTTCGGCGATGGTCGAAGCTTCTTTCCGTAGTGCCCTGGCACGCTCGCGAAGCTCGTCGGCCTCGGAAGCGAAGGTGAGCCCGTTCAGGGCAAACAGCAGGAGCCCGAGGAACGTTCCAGACAGGACGGTACGTTGCATCGCTTCACCTCTTGTGGATCTCAAGGAAGGCACCGCGTGCATTTTAGTGCCCGGGTGCTCGACATCTCAACTGAGGTCCTTGTCCTCGCCCCAATGCCGAAGTCGTCTTTCGTTTTGCGAAAGGCGGCCTTAGGACGGCTCGGCCCGACGTTGGTCGGCGCAAAAAAACATTCACTTGATATGTCGTTACCTAACGATATATTGGTATTAGGAGCCAGAAGCAATGCCCGTCAAGACCGAATCCGCCAAGCCGCCGAGACTGACTTCCCTCGAAGCCCTGGCGGAAGCTGCCGAGTGCCTCAAAGCATTGGCGCATCCCCACCGGCTTCGCATGGTGCAGATGTTGCTGCGAGGCCGCTACACGGTCGGCGAACTTGCTGAAGCGTGCGGAATCGCCAGCCACATGGCGTCCGAGCACCTGCGGCTGATGCAGCGGTGCGGCTTTTTGACCAGCCACAAAGAAGGCCGCAAGGCGTACTACCAGGTCGCCGAGGCCCACTTGGCGAGCATCATGGCTTGCATCGAGGCACGGTTCGACGGCAAGAATGGTTGAGCCGTTCGAATCCGAGATGTCGCAGAACCGAGACAATTCTTCAATGACCACGACAAAAAGTGAAGGCAAAACGATGGACATCCTCGTTCCCTTGGGCATCCTCGCCCTGTGGATCGTTCTTCAGGCCTGGGTGCTGCCCCGCTTCGGCGTGAAGACGTGAATGAGCGGAAGTTGCGGGCCGAGTTCGGCTCCGAAAAGCGCGGGACAAAAGATTCAGCCCCACGAAATCGAGATGTTCGCGAAGGGTTCAAACAGCGAAAGGAAATCGGAATGACCGCAGCCGTCATCAAGCCGGCGGAGTTTGCCGAGCTTTGCAAAGCCGGCAAAGAAGTCGACCTCGTCGACGTGCGAACGCCGGCCGAATTTCAGGAGGTTCACGTCGAAATCGCCCGCAATGTGCCTCTCGACAAACTCGACCCGGCGGCCCTGATGCAGAGCCGCAACGGCTCGGCCCACGAACCGCGTTACCTGATCTGTCGCTCCGGCGCGCGAAGTCAGCAGGCTTGCGAGAGTTTTCTGAGAGCCGGTTTCTCGAACGTGGTCAGCGTCGAGGGCGGCACGCTGGCCTGCGCCCAGGCAGGTGTGCCCGTGGTGCGTGGCGAGAAGGTCATGTCGTTAGATCGGCAAGTTCGCATCACCATCGGCTCGCTCGTGGTCCTGGGAGCGGCGCTCGGCTGGCTCGTTCATCCGGCATTCATCGGGCTGGCGGCCTTGATGGGGGCCGGGTTGATCTACGCGGGTGTCACCGACTGTTGCCCGCTGGGCATGACGCTAGCACGAATGCCGTGGAATGAGCGCAAGCAAGACAGCCCATCCTGCTGCACGAACTGATTGCCGGTCGATATGAAAGGGAGTCGCGATGAAACTGCTGATTGTCGGCGGCGTGGCGGGTGGCGCTTCGGCCGCCGCTCGGGCCCGCCGACTGTCGGAAAACGCCGAGATCGTTCTGTTCGAGCGCGGCCCTGATGTGTCGTTTGCCAACTGCGGGCTGCCCTATTTCATCGGCGGCGAAATTGCCGAACGGGGAAAACTGCTCGTCACCACGCCAGAGAGGCTGCGCGCCCGGTTCAAGCTCGATGTGCGAACTCGCTCGTCGGTGGAAGCCATCGACCGGCTGGCGAAAAAGGTGCGTGTTCGCGATCTCTCGTCGGGAACCGAATACGAAGAATCCTACGACACGCTGATCCTGGCTCCGGGAGCAGCGCCGCTACGCCCGCCGATTGCCGGCGTCGACCTGCCGGCCGTCTTGACCTTGCGAAACCTGCAAGACATGGACCGTATCCAAGATCGGGTCGGTCAGGGCGTGCGGCAGGCGGTCGTGGTTGGAGCCGGTTTCATCGGCCTGGAACTGGTCGAGAACCTGGTGAAGCGTGGCATCGCGATTACGCTGGTCGAGTTGCAGGACCAGGTGTTGCCCATTCTCGATAAAGAAATGACGGCGCCCATTCTTGAGGCGCTTTCGTCAATCGGCGTATCGGTGCTGCTCGCGCAATCGGTCGAAGGCTTCGAGGGATCGGCGGAGGGCTTGCTCGTCTATTTGAAATCGGGCCAACGCCTCGCGGCGCAACTCGCCATCTTGGGCGTCGGCGTGCGTCCGGAAAACAAGCTTGCCGTTGATGCGGGGCTGGAGGTGGGGCCTCGTGGTGGAATACGAGTCAACGAACATCTCCAGACGAGCGACCCGGACGTCTACGTCGTGGGAGACGCCATTGAGGTCAAAGACGTCGTTTTAGGCTGCCCAACGCAAGCGCCCCTGGCGGGGCCGGCCAACCGGCAAGGTCGGATCGCCGCCGACAATATCTTCGGTCGTGCGGTGAAGTATCGGGGAACCCAGGGAACGGCCATCGTAGGCATTTTTGATCGCACCGCGGCCACGACCGGCGCTTCCGAGAAGGCCCTGCGTCGAGCCAATCAGCCGTTCCGCAAGGTCTACATTCATCCCGCCCATCACGCCGGATACTATCCGGGCGCTGAACAAATGACGCTGAAGGTTCTATTCGAGCCAAAAACGGGAAAGCTGCTGGGAGCGCAGGGGGTGGGCGGTGCCGGGGTAGATAAACGGATCGACGTGTTCGCCGTAGCCATTCAAGCCGGCATGACGGTCTTCGACCTGGAAGAAATGGAATTGGCCTATGCCCCACAATACGGCTCGGCCAAAGACCCGATCAACATGGCGGGGTTTGTCGCGGCGGGAATGCTGCGGGGCGACCATCCTCAGGTCGATGTCGAAGCGGTGATGACGGCACCACAAGAACAACGACCCTTCCTGCTCGACGTGCGAACGCCACAAGAGTTCGCTGCCGGCCACATTCCCGGAGCCGTGAACATCGACGTCGATGAGCTACGATCCAGGCTTGGCGAAATCCCGAAGGACCGCGAGGTCGCCGTCTACTGCCAGGTCGGGCAGCGAGGATATCTAGCGACTCGAATCTTGCGGCAGCACGGCCTGCCCGCGGCGAACATTGGCGGCGGTTACAAGACCTTCCGGCTGTTCCATCCGCAGACAGGTAGTGGGGCGGCCGGCTAGTGTGATCGGCCGGCCAGGCTCAAGAGAAGCCTTATCGACATCACGCCGCTTCGGAGGAGTTGGCAGTGGAAATTGCGGCCAGCGGTGCAGGGGAGGATTGATGTGCGCGGTGGTGACCTAGGTCGGTTGCTTGCGAGCGCATCTCCCCGCCGTCGGTCCGGCCCGGCGCGACGGCGGCGCTGATGGGTTCGATGATGGCCAACGCGGAGAATAACGCCGTGGCGAGTGTGAGATCAAGCAGTTCGGCGTCGGAGAGCCCAAGCGCCGACATCTTGTCGATCTGTTCGTCACTGATCGTGTAGGCGGCGTTCGCCACCCGCCACGAATAACGGCGACAGGCCGACACGAGATCCGAATCGGCGGCGACACCCGAGGGAGCGGCCCAGGAGCGGAGTGTATTCGAATCGGGCGACGAGCCGCGGGACAACCATTGATCGACCGCACTATTCAGGCCCGAGCCCGGCATCGCCCGCGATGCCACGGCAATCGCCGCCGCTTCTTTCAGCAGATCGAAACCGACCCCGGCGCCCGTGACGTTGGCTTCGATCATCTCAAGCACTCCCTCGAGCACCACTGGCGATCGACTCAACCAGTCAAAGACGTCGGGCACGGCCGTCGCACCCAAACGGTCGAACACGACATCCAGTCGATCCAGGAGTTCTGCCGGCGAGTGGCGGGGCTGATGCTTGTAAGACAGGTCGTAAGCCACACCGGTCAGCGACGCCAACCGACGTTCGACCCAGCCGCGGATTGGGTGCAACTGCCGAAGGAAACGGTATTCGAGCCGCACCCGGCGCGCGTCAGCAATGCGATTGATCGTGTTGAACGCGAACACCACGCCGGCCGTTTCGAGCAGCAGGTCGGCGTCTCCGACACGCGCCGCCGCCGAGGCGATCCAATCGACGTCCACGACCCCCAGCGGCGAGGCGACCGTGACGTGCGCGGCGAGCGCCACGAGCAAGCTCTCGCGACGCGTAAAACCAGCACGCTCGACGCGCTCTGCGATCCGCTCCGGATCCGTCGCCCGGCGCGTGGCGAAACCGTTCTTTGCGCCTGCGTAATGATGGCTGATCGTAAGGGCATTTCCAGGCGCGCTCTCCTCGTGCGGAGCTCGAACCGATTCCGCCACGGCAGCGACCAAGGCATGTGCTCGATCGTAATGGGTTCCTGCAGCCTGCAGGAAAAGCAGATGCTCCGACGTTCAGTAGAAGCACTGATTGACCGCCGAGATGGCTACCGCAATCGACTCCCTCAATCGCCGTGTGTCGGCTTCGCCGCCCCAAAGGAGCGACAACCAGGTTTTCTTGAACGAAGCGCGGTACCTCGGTCGACAACGAAACGTTTGCGCGATGCTCGGATGCGTCCAGATGTAACGCGAAGCGAGCTGCCGGGTCGCGCGAACCAGTGGGGCTGTGATCAAGCTGCGCATCGTCGAATGAAACTCCGCCTTCGTTGGCATCGGCAGTTTCATTAACTGCCGGAACCTCGCCGTACCGTGAGCAAGCGGGCGTCAAGAACCGGTCCGAAGCTTGTTGGCTGGACCGTCCGCGTCGTAAAACCGGATGGGCTCTAAACGACGCCTCGCTGGCGATTTGCATCAGTCCGTTTTCGTGCACGAAAAACCCAAAGGCATCGGCGCGGAAACAGAGCGGGGCTACAGAGAGGCCCTCGGAGGTCGATCATCCGGGACGAGAACCGCCTGAGAAGAAAGAAGAGACGGCTCAAAAAGCAGTGAAACGCTGCGGTCCGATTTCGGACCGAGCCCGGCCAGAACGCAAGCTGATTTTTGCGAATTCGTCTGCACCAGCCGGTTGGGCGCCGGCCACATCGGCAGCGACCGCTGGCAGTTTGGGCCCGAACATACCGGCGCCTCTTGGGGGCCGGTAGGCAATTGATCCATGTGGCCGTGACGCAATCCGCCTACCATCACGTAATCGCCGCAGCTCGCCAGAGCGCCGCCTTCGGTGAAGACCAGCCCAACGGCGCAAAGCGCCCAAGAAAATACGATCGAGCAGCGAGATCTCCCGCCTACACCACCGCGATCACAACTGGCGTGAACACGCCTCATGTGCTTCTACTTGACAAGCAGCGATCAAGACTGCCCGCGAACGCCGGTTATTCTAAGCTCCAACTTCACACCGTTCAACAAAAAACTCATCAAATTCTCGCACGTCCTCGCACGTCGGAATTCGCACAACCGTTCGATTGCCAGCCGGCCACACCCGATGCGGGTTCAACCGGCCGACACTCCTTTCGCTTTGTCGGCCATCTCAGGCTGAAGCACGAGGGGGTCTCGCTGATTTGCGCCAAGGGACTGCCATGCTGCCCAGGCGTACAAACCCACACCCCGCAAGGCGCAGACGATCGCCAAAGCGATGAACAAGCCGTACACCACGTGCTCCACCAGGAGCACGCCGTAAACCGCCGCGATGGCAATGCCGAAGAGCGCCTGGCGCAGCGGCTTGACCGGCGTCGTTGCCGGGTCGGGGATCATGTACAGGGTGAATACCATGAAGGCGGCACTCGTCATCGGCGTGAGGGGCACGATCCACGACGTGCCGAAGTACAATCGCCGCAACTGACCCTGGATGACAAACGCCACCAGCCATGTCAGAACGAGCGTCAATCGGCCCGTGAACAGCGCATGGACGAGGATGCCCGTCAACAGCACGAAGCCGGGGAGCGCCCAGTGCCACATCCCGGTCAAGTTCTCGGTGAAGTGATACGGGGGCGCCACCCCGATCGACGGGAATAGAAGCAGCGAGGCAACAATCCCCAGGTTCGACGGGTTGAAGATGTGCTGTGTCTTGCCGTCGGCCACGGGCGCACGGAAAATCACCTTCGAGCAGATGGCGACGCCGACGCCGAATAGCACCGGCATCAGCCTTTCGTTGGGATACAGAAGCATCGTGAGCGCCAGGCCCGGGATGATGGCAGGTGGCAGGAAGTTGACAAGTTCCACCCAAGAGCCCGCGAACCGCGGCTTGCGGTTGCTGGCTCGCGCGTCGATCCACTCCAACAGGAATTGAAGACCGATTGCCGTAGCTAGCCCGACCAGCGGTTGGATGTGGGACTGCTCGAAGCCGAGAAACAGATGGCCGAGGAGGTTCCAGATGATGAGCAAGGTGGTGAAGTACCACAGGGCGAAATATCGACGCAGGGCGCTGCGCTTGGGGTAAAACTGCAGCGTTGTGATCGCATCGGCGGTTGTCGTGGTCAAAGCTCTTTCTTCCTATTCTTGCGGCCAACCGAGCCGGATGGTGTGCCAGCCCGCCTTCAATTCAAAAGTTTCCTCATGTACATTGCCGTCCGGGTCCCGCCAACGAATCGCTACGGGAGCTTCCGTGATGGTATCGAGACCCAGGTGAACGTCCGGGGCACGCTTTCCGGCGTAGCCGCTGCCACCGTCGACCTGGGCCACTCGCTTCCGCCCGTCCGGCAATCGGACGGTCACCGCGGCGCCGATAGCCGGCCGGCCCGGAATCTCTTCGACCGGGTGACCGATACCCGGCTCGACGAGCGTTGCCATCCCCTTTTCCAGGGGCAGCAGCACGTGCAGCCCCATGAAGTTGCCGGGCTTGGGACATTCATTGTGATAGAAGTAAGACGGCTGCCATTGATTCGCAACGGCGAAATCGAGCCGGCCGTCGCCGTCCGCGTCAGCCACGGAAATACCGCGTGTCACCATCGCCTCGGACATGGACTGGCCGTCCTGCAACGTTAGTTTGGGGGCCACGTCGTAATAGCGGCCGTCTTTGGCCCGCACGAAGAAGGCGAAGGTGTCATGGCCGCTGACATCGTCGCCGGGCTGGAGGCTCGGCCAGAACCTCGGGTTGTGCAAGAGTTGGTTGTTGCTCGTACCAAGGCTCTGTAGTTCCGGCCACTTGTTGATCTGCCCCTTGATGAAGCCATTTGCCTGAAGCGCCTCGGGGACGCCGTCGTTGTTCAAATCGGCCAGCCGACAGTCCCACGACCAGCCACTGCGAGACAGGCCCAACTCTTCGCTGGCGTGCCGGAACGGCGCGATCCCGTCTTTCATGCGTTCTGCCTGCCCCGTGTTCAGCCACAGGAAGTGGCTCTCGGTCAGCGCCCACTTGGACGTCAGGTTGCTCACGTAGATATCGAACAGCCCATCGCCGTTGATGTCCCCGATATCCACGCCCATGCCTTTGAAAGAGTCCTGGTTGATCACGCACGAGGCCGGCGTTTCCATCGTGCGCTCTCCGTGCAAGGCCACGAACCGGAACTGGCCGAGGGTCGAGCGATTATGCAGCAGGCGGTCGGGGCCAAAGTCGTTGGCAACGTATATCTCCGGCAACAAGTCGCCGTCGAGATCAACGGGTCCGATCGCATAGCTCCAGCCGTGGGTCAGTTCTTCGGCGATCACATCCTTCTGCTGGTCGAACCGGACCGTCGGATGCCGGCCCGATGTTGCGCTGGCGAACCGGAAAAATCGGAGTCCGCCGCCGTTGCCGGATCTCGCCAGCGAGTCGTGCAAGGTTTCAGACCCCTGGGCATTCGCATCCAGCATTCGGGAGCCGTCGGGGAGGTAATTGCCGATGATCAGATCGAGATGCCCGTTGCCGTCCAAGTCGGCCGCAACCGCCGTTGAGGAGTACCAGCGGTCGTTCCCCTCGATCAGTTTCTGCGCTTCGAACTCGGTGGCCGAGGGCAGGGTTTTAGAGTCTGCGTCTGAGCCGGAGTCGGCCGGCGCTCGGCGCAGATAAATGATCGGGCTGCGGCCCCACTGGACGACGAGGACGTCCATCAGACCGTCCTCATTCAAGTCGGCCATCAGGGAACTCTGTGGGCACATTGTCGCGGGGTTCCAGTTCGGGATGGACGATTCGGGGGCAAGTGCGAAGGTCTCGTAACGTGCCCCCGTACCGGGTACGGGACCGCAAATGACCTGGTCGGTACGTGGATCGACCCAAATGACGTCGTTTTGCAGTCCGTCGCCGTCCAGATCGCCCATCGCCACACTGGCGCCGAGCGTGGACACGTAGGCTCGGATATGCTGCACACTGGGGTGAACCTTGCGCACGTACTTGTACGGCGGGTGGTTAGCCACCTCGGGCAACGGTGTTCGGCTGAACCGGAAAGCGTTGACCACCTCCTCCGACTCGGCCTTGGATAGCGTCCGCTCGCGAGTCATCACATACAGGCCGACGACAATGGCCGCGGCCACGAGCAAGGTTGCTCGGCGCCGGATGGATCCGGACGGTCGAATCATAGTGCGAACTCCTCTTTCATTCGCGACCGACGCCGAGCGCATCGGCAACCCGATTGATGTAGTTGAACCAGGCGGCAATGAGCGTCACTTGCAGGATGCCCTGATCGTCGAATCCGGCCCGCCGCATGGCCGCATGGTCGTCCCTGCTGATCTTGGTGGCGTCCTTGGTCAGCTTCACGACAAATTCGAGCATGACGCGATCCGTTTGGCTGATGGGGGCCATTCGGAAATCTTCGCGCAGCGATTCGACCAGCGCGCCGTCCAAGGTAACCCTACGCAGAAACTCTGCGTGCGAATCCAGTCAGTACTTGCACCGGTTTGTTGCGGACACGACGGTGGTAATCATCTCGTGCTGCCGCCGCGAGAGCGGCAGGTCTGGCGAGAGCAGCGCGCCGAAGGTGGCAAAGGCATATCGCAACGCCTCGGGGATCAAGCTGTGCGAAGCGACGATTTCGGCCGGGCCGTCTTCCGTCGGATGGACGGGCACCGCGTACTCGGCCGGATAAAGCGAGTGCGAAAACTCCATTGCTTGCCGCAAAGAGTCGTCGGTCTGCGACACGGGCACGGTACGAATCCAGGTCATAAACCTTCCTCTCTTGAAATCGGTTTACTGGCGAAGCCGACGGCGCGGACGCCACGTCGATCGGAATAAACTCCGGCGACGGGCGCGCGCCAAGCTACATCATTCCGCGGCAGAACAAGCGCAAGACTTCAGCTACTGCGGATGCGACCGGCAAATGGAACATCGCCACATCGCGGCAGATGCCTAACTTGGCCGGCTGGACGTGGCGTCGTCAGAGGCGAGGAGGCCGCAGAAGGCGCAGCAGATGGCCCTCGGGCAACGTAAAGTCTTGCTCGAGTGGCATGCGCGCAAATGGAGGACTTGCCGAACCGTCGGGCTGCACCCAGTACGCGGAATCGGCGTGCTGAAACGTCGATACCTTTGTGGGAAGGACGGGCAACGGAACATGCCGCTGACAGTTCGGCCCGCTGCAGCTTGGCATCTCGGGCATCGAGTGGCGAGAATCTCGATCCCAACTTCCGGGTACGGTCACGTAATCGCCACAGCTTGCGGCGGCGATCCCTGGCGTGAAGAGCGGTGAAACGGCAACCGCGGCGACCAGCGTCAGGCTCGATCGCGCCAAGTGGAGTCGCAACGTTTGCTCGCTGACGAACATGCCGGATGGGGTAGAGGCAACAGCCAACGGCGATAGAAGCGTAACTGGCTGTTGATGATAGCGAGCCGCAGGGGACCAATCAAGCAATTGGCGTCGAGATCACAACAAGCGAAACGGCGATGTCGCGGAAATCGATGTTCGACTAGACTGCATTGTTGTCGCTGCGTCCACGACCGGTAAATTTGAGGATGAAGCCAAGCGATCAATCCGAATCGAACTGGGACGCCGGCCTGATGGGATGCGGCGAATTGGTGCTGGAACTGAGAAATCGCCTGAATCGGTTGGCTCCAGGGGCAGCGTTCAGGTTGATCGCCCATGATCCGGGCGTTCCGGAAGATCTGCCAGCCTGGTGTCGAATGACCGGCCATCGCCTGATCCGTGCCGAGCCGCCGGAGTTCGTGATCGAGCGCCGTGCAAACTAGACTCGAGAGGAGAATCTCATGCCCGGAAAGTTCTGCGTCACTCAAACCTACGCAAAGAACGACCCCGATAAGGCGACGGTCGGTTTCGTGATTGCCAACGCGGCTCTTGGCTCCGAAAAGGACACCATGGTCTTTCTGATGTCCGAAGGGGTCCGGCTGGCGCAGCAGGGATACGCCGATGATATCCACGAAGAAGGGTTCGCTCCCTTGAAGGAGTTGATGGCCAGCTTTGCCGAATCGGGCGGAAAAATCTTTGTTTGTTCGCCGTGCTTCAAGAGACGCAAACTCGACGAGACGAGACTGGTGGCCGGCGCGACGATCGTCGGCGGCGCGAGACTCGTGGAATTCCTTTCCGAGGGCGCGTCGTCGGTGTCGTTCTGAGCCGGTGCACCAGCAATGAACTACGACCGGCGCCATGCCTGGCCCGCCAGGGCTTCCTTCGACGGCGGGACGCTCGATTGCGGCAACGGTCTCTTGCTCTTAATCCGCCAACAGATCGACGCGCTACAGATTGGGGAACTGCTCGAGCTTAAATCCCAAGAGCCTTCGGTCGAAGAGGATTTGCCGGCCTGGTGCCGGATGACCAAGAACGACCTGGTATCTTGCGTGCGTGATGGACACGAGCGGAGTTTCCTGATCAGCAAGGGTCCGTTCAAAGCGCCAATTCTTTCTCCCGTGGAGCAAGCCGCCGGCGCCGGACAATCGTCACCCGCAGGACCGCGCGCCGCCATGCCCTTGCCGCGGCGCCTTCAGCCCGTGGTCATTGCCGATCGTCTGCCCAACATCTCGCCGGCACCAGCCGTTCGCCCCTTGTCGGTGATGGGAATCGGAAGCTGGCCCCGTCCAAAGTGGATGCTCCAGGCAATTCACGAGCATGTTGCCGGCCGTTTACCCGAGGACGAGTTTCGCGAGATCGCTGATGACGCCGTGCGGCTGAGCGTAGCCTCGCAAGAGCGGGCCGGAGTCGACCTGGTCACCGACGGCGAACAGTGTCGGGACAGCTATGCGAGCTTTGTCGGCGGCATTCTCGACAATTGCCAACTGATACCCGTCACAGACCTCTTGTCCTACGTCGACGACGCGGCCGAATTCGAGCGCGAGCTGCGGACGCTCGACGTGCCCGCCGAAACCGTCCGGCATCCAGCGGTCTTCGGTCCGCTGGGGCGCAGTCGCCCGCTCGCCGTCGACGAAGCCCGCTTCGTCATGACCATTTCAGATCGGCCGGTGAAGGTGGCGCTGCCGGGACCGTATCTTCTGACACGCACGATGTGGATGGAGTGCATCTCCGACCGGGCATACGCCACGCGTGAGGCATTGGCGGAAGATGTCGTGCGGGTGCTGCGGGAGGAACTGTTTGACCTTCTCGCCCTGGGCGTCGCGATGGTTCAGTTCGATGAACCGGTTTTGACGGAAGTCGTCTTTCACCCGCCCCGCCAGAACCGCACCTTCATGTGCGGCGCTCTCGGTGCCAAACGCGATCCACAGAGCGAGCTAAGCTTTGCTCTCGAACTGATCAACCGCGTCGTGCAGGGGGTGCCCACCGAGCGAACCGCACTTCACATTTGCCGTGGCAACTGGTCTCGTGATGAATCGGTGGCGTTGACGGGCAGCTACGTGCCGCTGCTTCCGTTACTGCGAGAAGCCGCCGTGGGAACGCTGATGCTCGAGCTCTGTACTCCGCGCGCCGGGGAGTTGGAGGTTCTGCAGGAACTGCCCGAACGGCTGCGGATCGGCGTGGGCGTCGTCAACCCCAAGTCGGCGACCGTCGAATCGATCGACGAGATTGCCGCCAAAGCACAGCGAGCGGTAGAGCTTTTCGGCCTTGATCGCGTGTTGCTGAATCCCGACTGCGGTTTTGCCACATTTGCTGACAATCCGGTGAACACGGCGGAAATCGCCGAGCGGAAACTGGCCAACATAGCGCGTTCTGCGGCTGCTTTGCGCAACAAGCACGGTCTTGTCTGAACGTCGGCGAAGGCGGCGTTGCCGACCTGGCTGGGATCCCATGATTGAGGCGACGGGTTGATGTCCGTGCACGGTCCAAAGCGCCGACGCCGACACAACCTTTCTATTTTGCCGAGCGCGGCGCGGTTGTGTCGGCGTTCTGGCGACGGTCGGATCAGGCCGTGTACACCTACGATCTGGCTTCTACGGTCGTAGCCGAGGTGTCCTTGTGCCTCCTCGTGTCTTCGCCGCTGAACGGCAACGGAATGAGCATGGGCACTTTTCGTCGGTAATCCGCGTAGGCTTCACCGTGATGCTCGATGAGGTCGCGTTCTTCAAGCCGAATGGCAACGAGGATGTAGACCGTCATGCCGACGGCAAAGAAGAGGTGGGCCACGGTCATCGTGGGTGCGGCCCAGAATGCCATCAGCCAACCCACGTAAAGCGGATGGCGCACCAACCTGTACGGTCCCGGCGTTTTGAAAGCGAGCGATGTATACGGTTTGCCGCGCAGATACAACCACACCTGCCGCACTCCAAACAGATCGAAATGGTTGATCAAGAACGTCGCCAGGAGGACGTTCAACCACCCGAAGGTAAAGAGCCCGTGGATGATTCCGCGGACAATCGGCTCCCGCACGTCCCAGATCACCCCTCCCATCGGTCGCCACTGCCAGAACAGCAGGATCAGCGCCAGGTTACTGAACATCACATAGGTGCTGCGCTCGGCTGGTGTCGGCACGAACCTGGTCCACCACTGCTTGAACCTCGGCCGTGCCATCACGCTGTGTTGCACGGCAAACGCCGCCAGGAGCAGCGTGTTGACCAAGAGCGCTGCCCAAAGCGGCCCAGCCGGCGCCGCGTCGATCGATCGGGGCACAAACTGGTTGCCCAAAAACCCCGCCAGGTACAAGGAGGTTCCCATAAAAACCAGGTAGTTGGTCAAACCGTAAGCAAAAACAAGGATTCGTTTCATATCGAGTGTCCTGTGAATTCGATTTCGTTTATGGATAGGTGCCGTGCTTGGCCGCGCGGCTGCGTTACTGAATCAGGATGTTGTTGCCGGGCCCGCCATCGAGGCTGTCCTGTCCTGGCCCGCCGATCAGGACGTCGTCGCCCGCGCCGCCGAGAAGCGTGTCGTTGCCCGCGCTCCCGATCAGCACGTCGCTGCCCTCGCCGCCGTCTGACGTGAGCTGAATCACGCCGGCCGCCAGGCGCGAGGCGTCCACCACGTCGTCGCCGGTGCCGGCATTGACGATCAAACGGTCGTTCGCCCCCTCGGCGCCCGCGATGTGCACGCTGGCCGCCAGCCCCGTGATGTCCGCGTGGTCGGCGTTGCCGCCCACGGTAATGACGTCATTGCCGCCGCTGCCGTTGACGATCACGGTGTCGGCCGCGCCGTCGCCGGCGCCGCTGCCGGGTGTGCCCGCCAGGTCGAAGTTCACGCCCGTGACGCCGGTGCCCGCCAGGTCGTGGACCGTGAGGGTGTCGGCGCCGCCCCGTGCCACAACGTTGACCTGCTCCACGCCGTTGACATCCATCGTGATGGCGCCGACGTCGCGTGACAGCCGCAGCCGCTTGCCGTTGGCCGCCAGGTCGATGTTCTCGCTGACGTTGGCTCCGTTGAACTGTAAGGTGTCTGCGCCGCCCTGGCCCTCGACCACGTCGCTGCCGTCGCCCGGGTTCCAGACGAATGTGTCGTCGCCGGCGCCCAGGAATGCCGTGTCGTTGCCGCGACCGCCGCTGATGGTGTCGTTGCCGGCGCTGCCGGTGAGTGTGTCGTCACCGTCGCCGCCGTCTAACGTCAAGGCGATAACACCCGCATGCAGCCTGGAGGCGTTAATCGTGTCGTTGCCGAGCAGCCCGTTGACGTGAAGGCTGTCGTTCGCGCCCTCCGATTGGGCGATGTGCACGGTGGCCGACAGGCCTGCCACAACCACCGTGCTGCCCGAGCCGGAAATCGCGATGGAGTCCGCAGCCGCCGTGCCGTTGACGATGACGGTGTCGGCCTGGCCGTCGCCGGCGCCGCTGCCGGGTGCGCCCGCCAGGCCCACGTTCACGTCGGTCACGCCGGTGCCCGCTAGGTCGTTGACGGTGAGCGTGTCGGTGCCTCCCAGCGGCACGACGTTGACCTGCTCGACGCCGTTGACATCCATCGCGATGGCGCCCACGTCGCGTGACAGCCGCAGCCGGCTGCCGTTGGCCGCCAGGTCGATGTTCTCGCTAATGTTGGCGCCGTTGAACTGCAAGGTGTCCCGACCATCCTGGCCCTCGATCGTGTCGCTGCCGTCGCCGGGGTTCCAGACGAACGTGTCATTGCCGGCGCCGCCGATCAGCGTATCGTTGCTGTGACCGCCAACGATGACGTCGTTGCCGTCGCCGCCCATCAACAAGTCGCTGCCGTCGCCGCCGGTGAGGGTGTCATTGCCCGTGCCGCCGTCTACGGTCAGCTTCACCGTGGCGCCGGAGAGCTCGGCGGCCGTTACGGAATCGTTGCCGCCGAGGGCATTCACGAGGAGCTGGTCGCTGGCCCCTTCGGACCCCTGGACCGTGACAAGGGCGGACAGACCGGTCACCGCGTAACTTTGTCCACTTCCGGCGATCTGGATCGCGTCGGCGTGGGCGGTGCCTTCGACGGTGACGGTGTCGGCCTGGCCGTCCCCCACGCCACTGCCGGGCGTGCCCGCCAGATCGAGGTTCACGCCGGTCACGCCGGTGCGAGACAGGTCGTGGATGTTGAGGGTATCGGCGCCACCTCGTGCCACGACGTTGACCTGCTCCACCCCGTTGACATCCATGGTCACGGCGCCCACGTCGCGCGACAGCCGCAGCCGCCTGCCGTTGGCCGCCAGGTCGATGTTCTCGCTGACGTTGGCTCCGTTGAACTGCAAGGTGTCCAGGTCACCCTGGCCCTCGATCACGTCGCTGGCGTCGCCCGGGTTCCAGACGAACGTGTCATTGCCGGCGCCGCCCATCAACGTGTCGTTACCGCGGCCGCCAAAAATGACGTCGTTGCCGTCGCCACCCAGCAGCACGTCGTTGCCGTCGCCGCCGGTGATGGTGTCATCGCCCGCGCCGCCGTCCACGGTGAGAGAGATCAGCGGGGCCAGGCCGTTGCTGGCGGTGAAGACGTCGTCGCCGCCGTTCATGTTGACGACCAGACTTTCGCTAGTTCCGATGTCGAGCGTAAAGGGGGCCGGGGTGGTGCGGTCAAATCGCACGCGAGAGCCGTTGGCGGTGGCGGTAAAGGTCTCGGCGCCGTTGCCGCCGTTGACCTCGACGGTGTCGCTGCCGTCGCCGCCCTCGTTGAGGTCGCTACCGTCGCCCGGGTTCCAGATCATCCGATCGTTGCCGGCTTCGCCGAAAACCTGGTCGTTGCCGGTGCCGCCGGTGAGGGTGTCGTTGCCGTCGCCGCCGAACAGGAAGTCGTCGCCGCCCTTGCCCAGCAGGACGTCCTTGCCGGCCTGGCCGTAGAGCATGTCGTTGCCAGAGCCGCCGATCAGCGTGTCGTTGCCATCACCACCAAGGAGATTCGCCGCGGGCAGCGCCCCGTTGGCCTCGTCCAGCGAAATCTGGTCGTTGCCAGCCTGACCGAAGACCTGAATCAGCGAGGTGTTGGCGACCGTCGCCGTACCACCCTGAATCCCGACAGCACCGCCATCGACGAGGATACGCCCCGCTGCATCCCGGCTGACGACGATCGTGTTGCTCTGGGCATCGCCGACGACCGAAAGGATGCCCGTCGTGGGAACGAACTCCGCCGTGACCGTCGGAAGGATTCGCTCTGCGAGCTGCTCCAGAGCCGGCGCGAAGCGCTTCTGCCGCCGCAGCTTGTTGCGCGCCGGGCGCGACTTCCCCTTCTGCATTCGTTTCCACCAAAACATTGCCATGAGAGTGACCTTTCGTGAAAGAACTGGCGAGGGCGGACGCCCCAACGTGGGGAACGCGCATTGCGGCGGGGCCCGCGACGGAAAAACGGTTATGCGCCGGACGCCGACGGCCCTTGCGGTGCAGTGATTCAAGCGTAAAATGCTTGAAATTGCGGCATTGCGTGCAGGGGCTTCCAACCAGGCTCCTTCCTCCCCCCAGGTGACCGGCTGTTGCGTTTCTCTTCTACGTTTCTCTTCGGGCAGCGCCACGTGTCTACGGAATAAATCTGGGCCGCTGCGAGAATCGGCAAAAAAATTCTAGGCCCTTCGCCAGCGGCTTAGGGCGCGGGAATTACAGACGCGGGAACACAACGGAATTGAACGATGGCGGATTCCTTTGCTGAGTTCCTGGCCAGATTGCACAGCAGGAGAGACGCCGCGGCCCAGGATCTCTTTGGGCGCTTCACCCACCAGCTCATCGCGCTGGCCCTGCGGCACATCGACACGGGGTTGCGGCACAAGATGGATCCCGAAGACGTCGTCCAGTCGGCTTACAAGAGCTTCTTTTTGCGATACGGCGCGGGGAACCTGAACGTCGTTAACTGGAACAGCCTGTGGGGCCTGCTCACGCTGATCACGGTGCGCAAATGCGCCGAGCGGGTCGCCTATCACCGTGCCGGGTGCCGGGACATCGCGCGTGAAGCGTCCCCTCCGCAAGGGGACGAGGCGGCGCCCTGGCTGGAGCCCTTCGGCCGCGAGCCGACGCCTCTCGAAGCCGCCGTCCTGGGCGAAACGATCGAGCAGCTCCTCGCCGACCTGGACGAAGAGGAACGGCCTATCCTGGAACTGAGCTTGCAGGGCTACTCGACCCGCGAGATCAGTCAGCGGCTTGGAAGGGCCGAGCGCACGGTCCGCCTGTTGCGGGAAGGTATCCGGCACCGGCTGGAGCGGCTGCAGCGCGAGAGCCTGTAGCCGGCGCCCGCCGTGGCGCGAACCGCCGGTCGGGTCGGAAAGCGAGGTTTCGACAACAAGGTGACCGAACATGCTCCCCGGACCCGAGCCTATCTCCTCGCCACTCGCCGAGGACTGGTTGGCGCTGAAGGACGCGGTCAAGCGCTTTGAACAAGCCTGGCGCGATGCCTCCCGGCCCGCGATCGACGACTATCTGTTGGCCGGCGATTCGCTGCGCTCGCGCGTGCTGATCGAGCTTGTCCATATCGATTTGGAGCTGCGCCTGAAGGCCGGGGAAACCGCGAGGGTGGAAGAATACCTGGCCCGCTACCCGGAACTGGCCGACGACCGGGCTGTCGTCCTCGGGCTGATCGCCGCCGAGCACGAGCTGCGCCGGCGCCGCGAGCCGGGCCTGGTTCTCGACGACTATTTGCAACGCTTTCCTCAGTACCGCGCCGAACTGCCGCGGCAGATCGCGCAGTTGACCGTCCCCGCCGGCACGCCGCACCGCCCGACTCATCCGCGCCCGCAGGCCCCGCCCGAGGCCGCCGGGTTTGAGGTGCTCGCCTTGCTTGGCCGCGGCGGCATGGGGGTGGTGTACAAAGCCCGCCAGATCAGTCTCGACCGGCTCGTCGCCCTGAAGTTCCTGCCCGAAGAGTGTGCCCAAGACCCGGCCTGGCTGGCGCGCTTCCGGCGCGAGGCCCGCACCGCCAGCGCCCTCAACCACCCGCACATCTGCACCATCTACGACACCGGGGAGTCGCTTGGCCGGCCCTTCCTCAGCATGGAGCTGGTCGAAGGGAGAACCTTGGAGTCGTTGGTTGGCCAGCGCCGGCCCGTGCAGGAGCTGGCCGGGTTGCTCGGGCAGGCGGCCCAGGCGCTGGCGGCCGCCCATGCCGCGGGCGTCGTCCATCGCGACATCAAGCCCGCCAACCTCATGGTGCGTGACGACGGCATCGTGAAGGTGCTCGACTTCGGCCTGGCCCGCCGCCTTTCTACCAGCGGGGTCGGGCGATCCACGTCGAGCGTCAGCGACACCGACCCGGGCACCCGCGTCGGCACCCTGTCCTATATGTCGCCCGAACAGGCGCGGGCCGAACCGGTGGACACCGCCACAGACATCTTTTCACTCGGCGTGATCCTCTACGAGTTGGCCACCGGCCAACATCCCTTCTGCGCCGATTCGGCAGTCGGCGTACTGCACGCCATTACCGCTCAGGCTCCCGTGCCTCCCTCGCGCCTCAACCCGGAGGTCCCCGCCTCCTTGGAAGCCCTGATCCAATACATGCTGGCCAAAGACTCCCGCCTCCGCCCGGCCGCTGCCGAGGTGGAAGCAGCTCTGAGCCAGTTGACCCTGAGTATCCCCGCGGGAGCTGAAAGCCAACGGGTCGGCCCCCAGAGACGACCGATGGTCGGCCGGGAGCAGGAAGGGGCCGGCCTGCGCGCCGGGTTCGAGGAGGCGGCCGCCGGTCGCGGGTTGCTGCTGTGCGTCACCGGCGAGCCGGGCCTCGGCAAAACCACCCTCGTCGAGAGTTTCCTCGACGAGTTGGCCGCGGGCGGCTCGACCTGGCATCTGGCACGCGGACGCTGTTCCGAGCGCCTGGCCGGCGCCGAGGCCTACCTGCCGCTCTTGGAGGCACTGGACAGCCTGCTCGAGGGCGAAGGGGGAGCTTCGGCGGCACAGGCGATGAAGCTACTGGCCCCTTCCTGGTACGTGCAACTGGCGCCGCTGGCGGCGGAGGATCCGTCTTTGGCCCGCGTGCTGGCGGAAGCAAAGGAGGCCTCGCAAGAACGCCGCAAGCGAGAGTTCGGCGTGTTCCTCCAGGAGCTGACCCGGCAGCGCCCCCTGGTGCTGTTCCTCGACGACATCCACTGGGCCGACCCTTCGAGCGTCGACCTGTTGGCCTACCTCGGCAGCAAGTGCGCCGGGTTGCGCTTGCTGGTGGTGCTCACCTACCGCCCGTCGGACCTCCTGCGGAGCCAGCACCCCTTTGGCCCGGTCAAGCTAGACCTCCAAGGTCGAGGCGTCTGCCGCGAGATCGCCCTGCCGTTCTTGAGCCGCGACGATGTCGACCGCTACCTGACCCTGGCCTTTGCCGGGCATCGGTTCCCGCCAGAGCTCGCGGCCGTCTTGCACGCCCGAACCGAGGGCAATCCGCTTTTCATGGTCGATCTGCTCCGCTACCTGGGCGACCTGGGGGTGATCGTCCAGGACCAGGGCGGCTGGGCGCTGACCGGTGCCGTCCCAGACCTGCAGTGCGAGCTGCCGGAGTCGGTCCGTGGCATGGTCCAGCGGAAGGTGGACCAGCTCAGCACGGACGACCGCCATTTGCTGATGGTGGCCAGCGTGCAGGGGCCAGAGTTCGACTCCGCGGTGGTGGGCCGGGTGCTGGGGTTGGAGGCGGCCGAGGTGGAGGAGCAGCTGAATGTGCTGGAACGCATCCACCACCTGGTGCGGCCGATCCGGGAGCAGACCTTTCCCGACGGCACGCTCACGGTGCGTTACGCGTTCGTGCACGTACTTTATCAGAATGCCCTATATGCCGCGCTCCAGCCCACGCGGAAGGCAGCGTGGAGCGCGGCGGTGGCTGGGGCCCTGCTGGATCATCATGGCGAGGAGAGCGCGGATTTGGCCGCCGAGCTGGCGATGCTGTTCGAGGCGGCACGCGATCACGAGCGGGCCGCCGACCACTACCTGGTGGCCGCGGAGAACGCCGGCCGCATGTTCGCCCATCACGAGGCCGCGGCTCTCGCGCGGCGGGGGCTGGCGCTGCTTCAGACGCTGCCGGATACTCCCGAACGTGCACGCCGCGAGATCCCCTTGCTGGTCACCCTGGGCGTGCAGTTGCAGGTCGCCCAAGGTTACGCGGCACCGGAAGCCGAGCGCACCTACGCCCGCGCCCGCACGCTGTGCGAACAGGCACCGGAGACGGGAAAGCTCTTCCGAGTGCTCTGGGGTCTATGGATGTTTCACTATGTGCGCCCCGACCTGCAGCAAGCGCGGGAGTTGGCCGATCAGCTCTTCACACTCGCCCACAAGGCCCAGGATCCGGCCCAACTCCTGCACGCCCGCGAGGCGCTGGCGACGACCTCCTTCAGCCTGGGCGACCAGTTGGCCGCGACCGAACACATGACGCAAGGGATCGCCCTGTACGACCTCCAGCGACACGGCAGCTTGACCGACCAGTATGGGCAGGATCCGGCGGTGGTGTGCCTGGCCTTCGGGGCCGTGGCCCTCTGGCTGCTCGGCTACCCGGACCAGGCGGCGCAATGCAGCCGTGACGCGGTCGCCCTGGGCGAGGAGCTGCGACATCCCAACACCCGCGTGCTCTCGCTGTACTTCGCCGCCATGCTCAAGCAGTGTCGCCGCGAGGGGGCAGCGATCGAGGGAAATGCCGAGGCGATCACGGCGATCGCGACCGAGCACGGGCTTTCGTTTTGGCTGGCAGCTAGCCTGGTCATGCAGGGCTGCGCCCTCGTTGAAAAGGGGGTGTGGGCCGGCGGCATTGCCCAGTTGCGCCAGGGAATGGCCGCCTGGATGGCCACCAACGGCGCGACGCACCGAACCTATCACCTCGCCCTGCTGGCCGACGCCCTGGCTCGAGCAGGAGAGATTGAAGAAGGCCTGGGCGTGCTGGCCGAAGCCCTGGCTCTGATGCACGACACGGGCGAAGGCTTTCACGGGGCGGAGCTGCATCGCCTTCAGGGCGAGCTTTTGCTGCGGCAGGAGGCGACCGAAGCCGCCTGGCACGAGGCGGAGGCGTGTTTTCGCCGGGCCCTCACTCTCGCACGGGACCAACAAGCGAAATCGCTGGAGCTGCGAGCCGCGGTGAGTCTGACCCGCCTCTACCAGAAGCAAAACCGCGCGAGCGAAGCCCGGCCTGTGCTAGCCGAGTGCTACGACTGGTTCACCGAAGGGTTTGATACCCCTGACTTGCAGGAAGCGAAGGCGCTGCTCGAGCAGGTTGTAGCAGTTTAGTAGCTGGCTCAGATCACAGCCGAGCGGTTGGCCTTCGCCCACGCCACGGAGGCGAGGCTATTTACCTTAGCACCTTTTCAATGCACAAGCTGCCTACCGAGATCTTTCGTGTCTGGCCAGGGATTCTGGCAATGCTAATTTCTTTCGGGATCAAGGGTTGTCCAATAAAGGTGCCAAGCGTTACTGCTTTCTAGGCAATCTAACGCCATGAGTGCTTCGGCGTTGGCGCGATCCCATCTTCGGCCGC
>DASZPH010000123.1:0-7377 GCA_035550375.1 Pirellulales bacterium
CCATTTCCAGAACGTGCGCCATGCGCGGTCTCCATCAACGTCGGGGATGTTGATGAAAACCAACCGCGCACTGCGCTGCACGTAAAATGGCTGCTTTTGATTCCGCCCACGCTGGCTGCTTTTAACTGGCCGCTGACATGAGGCAGCTATCTATCGTCGGTCGCTCGCGATTCGGTCATCGTGGCTCGCGAGCCGAGGCGCGGCGCGCGTCCACATCGCAAGTCACCCGACATTGTGGCTTTGAGTGGCTCGAGGACCGTGCGCCGCTTTCCGCCCAGGGGCTCGATGCAAGCTTTGCCGACACTGGCTTCGCACTTACCGCGTTCAGCGGCCCTGAGTCCGTGGCGAACGCGATGGCTGTGCAACCTGATGGCAAGATCATCGTGGTCGGCACCACCGAGCGCCAGGAATACAATCCGAGTTTCGCTGGTATCCCAACGGTTTACGGAGGCGATGCCATCGCGCGGTACAATACGGACGGCAGTCTCGACACAACCTTTGGCAACAATGGCAAAGTCGAGACGCCGCTCGTGAAGAACCAACTTGGCGCGTTCGGCGTGGCGATTCAGGACGGCAAAATCCTGATCACGGACGCTAGCGGACTCAAGCAGCTCAACGCCGACGGCTCGGTCGACCCCGACTTCGGCACGAATGGCGTCGTAGCCAACGCCAGCGGCCCAATTGTGCTTGATGGCGATAAAATCGTCACCTTGGGTGGTGGGCTACGTCGTTTCAATGCCAATGGCTCTCCCGACACCACGTTTGGCGATCAAGGTTTTGTCAGTGGCCCATCATTCGGTCAGTTCGTGATCGATGGTCAAGGCCGTATCGTGGTGGTTCTCGGAATTGACAGCGTCTCGCGATATGGCAGTGACGGCACGCTCGATACAACGTTTGGCAGCGGAGGTAGTGTCACCGTCCCAGGAGCGAGTGTCGGCAGCATTGGCCAGCGGAGTATCGCCTTGGCCCCGGATGGCAAGATCGTTTGGGCCGGAAGCATTCTTCCCGGCAACAATCAGGAGAGAACCTCGATAATTCAAGTCTCTCGGTTCCAGCCCAACGGCGCGCTCGACCCCACATTCGCGGCATCCGGAACACAAATCCTCAGTGTCGACAAAGACACCAACGTATTCGCGTTACGCGTCCAACCCGACGACAAGATCCTCGTTGCGGGGCGGTCGGGCAATCTGTTCATCGGAATTTCCAGCACGAGCTTTAGCGGCGACGTCTTCACCGCACGCCTTAACTCCGATGGGACCTTGGACCCTACCTGGGGCAGCGGAGGCGAGGCCAAGATCGTCGACGGAGCCGACAGCGAGGCTTTCACGATGGCTGCGGCGCCAAACGGGCAAATCACCCTTGCCGGCACCGACGGCAGCGACTTCCTCGTCGCTCGGTTCGCGCCGACCTTCAACCAAAGCCTCGTCGAGCACACGTATCTTGATCTGTTGGGGCGTTCCGCCGATCCCGATGGACTCGCCTACTTCCTGGGCCTTCTCGACCGGGGACAGATCAGCCGAGCCCAGCTAATCGAGACGATTGAAGTTAGCCCCGAATACCGCCGACACGTCGTCGACGATGTGTATCAGGACTATCTGAGTCGCGCGCCGGATTCCAGCGGTCTGGATTACTGGACCGCTTTCCTTGCCGGCGGTGCTACGCAAGAGATGCTCACTGCCAACGTGTTGGGATCGGAGGAGTTCTACCGTCGGGTCAGCGGCGGCAGCGAGAGCACGTTCCTGAACAATCTCTTTTTGGACGTCCTCCACCGGCCGATCGACCCGGCCGGCGCGCAATACTACAGCCAGATGCTAGCCCTGGGAACAAGTCGCACCGAGGTCGCCAACCTCGTCCTCGTAAGCCCCGAAAGCAACGGAGTCGTCGTCTCATCGCTCTACCAGGAACTGCTTGGCCGGACAGCCGATTCCGAGGGCCTGACTTACTTCACCAATCTGTTGGCTGTCGGGGCAACGTGGGAGCAGCTAAATGTGTCGTTCATCGCCTCGGACGAATACTTTTCGGGTCTCTGATCTGAGCGACTGCGCGTACTGGCCTGCTGCGACGTGCCGGCCAGCCGGCGGAAAAAGACAAATCGTTCTGACCTGCTCTGTAGAAAACGTGGCTTTCGTTGGGATTTTAGTAGAGCCTGTGTGCAACAAACGCCGGAAAAATGCAGAGGACCGAATGCCCTAAACCGGGGGTTTTCGACAGAGCAGTTCTGACCCAAGTTCTGAGCCGTTAGGGCACGACGCATTCGTTTCCTTGTCGCTTTGCGCCGAGCGTCTACCGCCAGAAGTCGTCGCAGTCGGCCGCGAAGACCGAGTCGATGGCGGCGTATCGATCGGTGTGCCGATCGTGCCCGCCGTGGTCATGGTGATCGCCGGTCTGCGGTTGGTTGGAACTGAGGTTGTTCGCGACGGCTAGAATGTCCAGCACCGCTTGCATGTCGACGCGGTGGGTGTTCGTGACCGCAAAATCCACGTCCGTGTGCATGGAAAAGGTCGCGCCCATGAGCACCTGGCTGTGGCCGTCGAAGGTGCCGCTCAGTCCGGCGCAGATGCCCGACGCGGAGACGATGGGCGAGTGGGTGCTGTCGACCAGAATCGTGCCGTTGGGTAACGCCCCGGTGATCATCGACGTGTCGTCGCACACGATCGAACCGAGCGTTATGGATTGCCCGTTGCCCAACGTCAGGTCGAAGTCGAACGTACAGACGCCGGTTGCGCCCACGAACGCAGGCGAGCCGCCCGGACCGACCGGAGCGAAGATCGGTTGCAGTGTTTCGTCGTAGGTGCCGATGGTGCCTAACGAGGCGCCGCCGGGACCCGTGACGTAGCAAGTCCCCTTCATCTCGCTGGGCAAGCCCAAGGGACTGTAGAAAACCTGCGTGCCGGTGATGGAGAAATCGAAGTGCTGGACCGCCGCGTGCGCGAACCCGGCACTTCCCAGGCCGAAATCGGCCGACAGAACTTCCCGGCCTTCGAGCCGTTCAACGCATCCCAAGCGGCGACGATTGTGCCCGGACTTTGAAGAATTTGCCACTTGCAACCTCCACCAGGTGAATGTTCGGTTGCAATTTCGGCGGCCTGGCAGACTCAGAGCTGAGTCCCATGGCTTTGCGTCCCGACCTCGCGATCGGTTTGCCCTTGTCGATTTGCCGTTCGGAGTCGGCGGCGTGCCGATTGACTCCATAAGTTCTTTAGGTCAAGAACCGGGCTCGGTCAAACGGGAATGACAGTCAAACAGCGGCCGGACGCTAGCTATTCTGGCCCGCCGAAGCAACGGGGAGGTCCCGTGCTCGTCTTGCCCACGGTCTTGACAGAGGCTTCCTCATCGATAAATATGCTGCTTGGTTGATCGTTCAACTAAGCATCGCCATGAAACCGGAAACTCGCGACCGCCTCGTCGAATCGGCCCGCCGGCTCTTCCACGAGCACGGCTACACCGGCACCGGCATCGCGCAGATTCTCGATGCCGCCGACGCCCGTAGCGGCAGCCTCTACTACTTCTTTCCAACGAAAGAGGATCTGCTGCTGGCGGTCCTGCAGAAATACAGAGAGTTGCTGTGGCCGATGGTGATCCAGCCGGTTTTTGACCGGGTCGCGGACCCCATCGAGCGGGTTTTCGGCGTCCTCGACGGTTATCGCCTGCAACTGCTGGCGACCAAGTACCAATCGGGCTGTCCCATCGGCAACCTCGCGCTGGAAGTGACCAACCGCATTCCAGCGGCCCGTGCCTTGATTGCCGCCAACTTCACCGGCTGGCGCCAGGTCATCGAGCAGTGCCTGGGCGACGCCGCCGGCCGGTTGCCGGCCTCGGTGGACAAGGAGCAACTCGCCATGTTCGTGCTGACCACGATGGAAGGCGCCGTGATGCTGGCGCGGACCTACCACAGCATCGAGCCCTATGACGCCGCCGTCACGCAGTTGCGCGATTACTTCGACCGTTTGCTTCACGACGGCAGCAACTGGTCGCCGTCGCAGCGACACGCGCGCAGTCGTACTTCGAAGCGCCGCCCCAGGCCAACGTGAAGGGAGGTTCTCATGCGGTTTGATTTTGTCAGCATCAACGGTTCGGCCGTGCTGCGAATACTTGTCCTGGCAGCCTTCGTCGCGCCGGGCCTGCTTTCTTCAGCCCAGGCCGTGGAGAAGCCCGTTCCCCCCAAGCCGCTCGACCCCGCCCTGGCCAAGATGGCCCAGATGATCGGCGGCGTCTGGAGCAACGACGATCCGAACTTCCTTGTCGAGTTTCGCTACGACTGGGCCTTCAACCAGACCGCGGTGCGCGGGATTGGCATCCTTGACAAGGCGGGAGCGAACGAGACCCCCGTGGAAGCGACGTTCGGCTGGGACGCGGACAAGAAAACCGTCTACTATCTGGATCAGCACGGCAGCGAGCGGGTCTACAAGGGGACGGCGCGCCTGGATGGCGATCGCGTGATCCTCGAATTCGAGACGCTCATTGGTCCGCCGGCCAAGTGGCGCTCGATCGGCAAATTCGTCGACCAGGACACCTATGAATTCACGATCTACGCCGACAAAGACGGGAAATGGAGTCCGGCCGTCGAGCAGAAGCTCAAACGCAAACAGCCACCCGCCGACGACAGCCGCCAGATAACGGAGGGCGTCATCGACGCTCCGCTCGATGCCGTCTGGAATGCGTTCGCCACGAAAGCAGGTCAGGAAGCCTGGAACGTCGCCCATGCCGAAATCGACCTGCAAATCGGCGGCAAGATGCTGACGCACTACGACGCGAAAGGCGAGATCGGTGATGCCAACACCATCGAAAACGTGATTCTCGCCTTCGAGCCGAGGAAGATGCTCAGCATCAAAGTCGGCAAACCGCCGGAGAACTTCCCCTTCAAGGAAGCGATCAAGGGCGTCTGGCATGTGCTGTATTTCGAGGAAGCGGGACCGAATCGCACCCGCGTGCGCGTCGTCGGCTTGGGCTATAGCGCGGATGAAGAGTCGCAAAAACTACGGGCCTTCTTCGAGAAGGGGAATGCGTATACGCTCAATAAACTGCAGGAACATTTCGTGAAAAAATAAAGAAACTGGGTTGGGACAACAGTGAATGTGGTCCGGCCAAGTCGGCCACCTTGGCAGGTACGTGGGCTGCAGGAACGCCGTTTTTTCCGGACGCGCTGTGCCGTATTTGGCGCGATTCGACGGCGACCGGCCATCCTGGCGACGCCGCCGCGAGCCGAGTACCATGACCGCATGGCTCGCCGACTTCAGTTTTCGCTTCGGACAGCCCTGGTGCTCATGTTCGTGGTCGCGCTCGCTGTCCGGCCCACCACCAGTTGGCTTCGCACCTATTTGGCCAACCGCGGGCTGGTGCCCGTGAAGGGGCGCGTGGTCTTCAAAGGCCAGCCACTGCAGGCAAAGGTGATTATGGTTCCGACGAAGGCCGGTGGAAAACCGATCGAGGGCCTGACGAACGCCGTCGGCGAGTACGAGATGGAGCCGCTCGCGACGCCCGGCGACTACGCCGTCAGTATCACCGAGGTTGGTGCAGCCAAGCGGGGACTGCCGCTTCAGTTTGGTAGCGGCCCTCTGTCAGGTTTGACCGTCAGCGTGAGCGCCGGAGCACAAAACCATTTCGACTTTGATCTGAGTGATTGAGCCGTCACCGCAGCGGCGGGCACGTCCGATCATCAAGGGTAGTCGGTCGGCTTCCTCCGCGTGGCGATACGCTGGCGCCCCTTCCTCACGGGTCAAGTCGACCGTGCCACTCTGTGCCGCGGGAACGGCTTGCCAAACAAGACAACATGTCTCAATAGGCGAACGGAATTTGCCGATCGACGCGCAACCCGGCTGTCGGTTGCCACCCGAGGGGCACCTAAAGGTGAAACGGTGAATTGCATCCTGGCACTCCTGACCCTGGTGAGCGCGGGTTGGGTGGAACCCGACGTCGCCGAGCCCCCGACCGACGAACAACTGGCGGCCGAACAGGCCGAATTCGCCAGGTGGACCGCCGCCTGCGCGAACCCGGCACCTCTCAGGCCGAAATCGGCCGACAGAACTTCGCGGCCTTCGAGCCGCTCAACGCATCCCAACCGGCGACGATTGTGCCCGGACTTTGAAGAATTGCCACTTGCAACCTCCACAAGGTGAATGTTCGGTTGCAATTTCGGCGGCCTGGCAGACTCAGAACTGAGTCCCATGGCTTTGCGTCCCGACCTCGCGATCGGTTTGCCCTTGGGATGGGGCGTGGGTTTACAGCTCGAACGCTTGGCATTTTCGCGGGGGGCTGCTTACAATCCCTTTCGGCTGGTTTTACACTTCTCAGGCACATTCTTCCACAAACGGCTATTCAGCGAAGCCGGGACTTTGGAGCGATCAAGCTATGGCACGTGAACATTTTGTTTTGCGTCGTCGGGCGGCTGCGAGTCGTCGGGCATTTACGCTCGTGGAGTTGCTCGTCGTCATCAGCATCATCGGCATGTTGATGGCCCTCTTGTTGCCGGCCGTACAGCAGGCCCGTGAGGCGGGCCGCCGAAACACGTGCAGCAACAACATGCGCAACTGTGCGCTGGGGGTGATGAACTTCGCCACGGCCAAAGGCACCTACCCGGGCTACTGCGACCAGTTACTCGTGACACCCGCCACCGCGGGCACCAACACGGCCACCGCCGTGACGATGCCGGTGAGCTGGGTCGCGATGATCCTGCCTTATCTTGAGCGAACCGACATCTACAACGTGTTTCGCAACCAGAATCAGTGGACGGTCGCCGGCGGCAGCATGGCCAATCCTCCGCAAATCTACATGGATATCTTGAACTGCCCCAGCAGTCCGCCGCCTGGCACCACGGGAACCGCCTGGTGCGTCTACGTGGCCAACGCCGGGATGGTGGACGCGGTGGTTGCTCCAATCGGGGTAGCTTTGGGGTCGGGCACTTCCCCTTGGGCGGCCGATTGGCAGGCGAACGGGGTATTCTTCAACCGCTACAACAACAACCCGGCCACGATCAGCTTGCCGAGTGGTGCAACGTCGCCTGCCGCCGCTCAAACGTCGCTGATGTCAAACTACGGCGGGCCCATCACCAGCATCAGCCAGGACTACATTACGCTCCACGACGGCAGCTCGCTGACGTTCATGCTTTCCGAAAACAACAATGTTTCGAGTCTGGGTAATTCGGGCGGCACGACCTGGGGAAACAACGGACTGATGTTGACCGGCCTTTCCAGCAATCCGGGCAATTGGGCGAACACCTACGCCGGTACGGAGCCGCAGAACGGTTTCGTTTTCTGGCCGACAACGCAGCCTCATCCGTCGATGAAGATCAACGCGCCTGTCTCCTCGCAGACCGTGAGCAGTCCGTATGCCGCTTCGCTCGACTATGCCGCTCACCCGGCGAGCAACCACCCGACGATC
>DASZPH010000125.1:0-82866 GCA_035550375.1 Pirellulales bacterium
GCAGCCGAATGATAACCTGTGCCTCCGGCGTCTGCCGGGCGATCAGTTCCTCGGTAATCCCATCGAGCGACATACCCAAGGTGTCGCCCAAATCGCCGATTGCGCGAAGACCAGTTTTTCACCGCCCTGTGAACGGCTACACCTTCGCCAGGTCAACGCCCCAACGTTACTTATCGTTGGTGGCCGAGATCACGCCGTACTGGAGTTGAATCGCCAGGCTTTTTTGCTGCTGCGCTGCCCGAAGAAGCTCGTCGTCGTTCCCGACGCGACGCACCTCTTTCCAGAACCAGGGACGTTGGAAGAAGTTGCCGAGCACGCGGCACGGTGGTTTTGTGCCTACCTTGGGCCCGAGGCCGGCAGCGTGCGGGGCCGAGCGGAGAGCAAGGCGACATGACTTGGCCAGATGGTGCCGCCCTGAAGTTGATCGCTGGCGATGCACATCGCGCGCTCGCCGAAGATGTGGCGCGCGAGTTGGCCATTCCCCTAGACCCGGTTGAAATCACTCCCTTTGCCGATGGCGAGACGAGGGTATTGCTGACCTTCGACGCACGCGGCACCGACCTCTTCGTGTTACAGCCTACGTCGCCGCCAGTCAACGACCATCTGATGACGTTGGCCCTGATCGTCGACGCGGCTCGCGCGGCAGGTGCGGCGCGGGTCACAGCCATCGTCCCCTATTTCGGCTACGCTCGCCAAGAGAGACGGTCGCAGGTCGGGGCATCGCTTTCGGCACAAGTCGCCGCGCGTCTGCTGGCCTCTGTGGGGCTCGACCACCTAGTGACTCTCGATTTACACGCCCCCGCGCTGGAAAGCGCCTTCCCGATGCCGGCCACGCTGCTGGATTGCGTGGAACTGTTCGTGCCGGTCGTCAAAAGCTGGGGGATTCCGAATCTTGTCGTCGTTTCCCCCGATGCCGGAGGCATGAAGCGCGCACAGCGGTTGGCGGCCGCGGTTAATGCCCAACTCGCCGTGGTTGCCAAAGAACGTCCTCAGCCGGACCGAGCCGTGCCGCTCAAGGTCCTGGGGAACGTGGGCGATCGAAGCTGCGTGATTGTCGACGACATGGCCAGCACCGGCCGCACGTTGGCCGGAGCTGCGAAGGCGCTAGAGCGTGCCGGCGCACGAGAAATTCACGCGATCTTCACGCACGCGGTCATGGCCCCTGAAGCGATGGAACGTCTCATCACCGCGCCCTTGAAGCGAATCGCAACTTCCGACAGTATCTCCGTCGCGCGACACCCTCGGCTGGAGGTCGTCAGCACGGCGCCTTCATTGGCCCGCACCATTCGTTGCTTGCGGGGCGAAAATCCTTGACTTCAACATGTTCGAGGAGGTCGTCCAGCCGCGATGCGCGACTCGCAGTGTGTTGCCTTTCTGCAATGGATGTTGCCGCGCCTGCAAATGCGATGGCGCGGCTTCCGCAAGGTGCGTCGGCAGGTCTGTAAGCGGATCGAGCGACGGATTCGGCATCTGCAATTTGCCGACGTTGAAGCGTATCGGTCTTTTATCGAGACGCATGCTGAAGAGTGGGACCTGCTAGACACCTTTTGCCGGATCTCGATATCGAGGTTCTATCGTGATCGGGGCGTATTTGACTGCTTGCGCGATTCAATCCTGCCGGAGTTGGCCGCCCAGGCACTTGCTCGGGGTGACAAGTTTGTTCGTTGCTGGAGTGCCGGCTGTGCCTCGGGCGAAGAAGTCTATTCGCTTAAGCTGATCTGGGAAAAGTGCGTCGCACCTCAGTCCCACGACGTCGTGCTTCGCGTGGTGGCCACCGACAGCGATCGAGCGATGCTCCAACGAGCACGACGGGGTTGCTATCGGTTCAGCAGCCTGAAGGAATTGCCGCGACAATGGCTTTCGCTCGCCTTCAAGCGCGATGGAGAACTGTTCTGCATCCATGACGAGTATCGTGCCGGCATTGAATTTGTGCTCGGAGACGTTCGGCGGGAGATGCCCGAAGGCCCCTTCGATCTCATCCTTTGCCGCAACCTGGTCTTCACCTATTTCGCCGAACCGTTTCAGCGTGAGGTATTGGCCCGGATGATCGAGCGGCTGGTTCCCTTTGGCGTCCTCGTGACTGGCAAGCAAGAATCGCTTCCGACCGGAGAGAATTGCTTGCAAGCTTTCAGGCCGAGAACGGGGATTTATCGAAAGACGGCGTCAAGCGGCTGACCGGATATGGTCTTCGTAGAGGTCGAGGGGGGCAACGGGGTCACCTGAGCACCTTTGGTTTTATCTGCGATATCTCGCGAGACCCGCGCGCGTTGCCGCGCATTATGTGAGCGGCAAGTCGCACGGCTTCGAAACGGCGAGCCCCGAAAATGCGGAAATAGCCGCGGAAAAGGTAGCTCGCGAAAAGCGGCCCGCGACGTGCATAGAAGGCAAGCGGCTAGATCCTTCCGGGTCAGGTGTCGGGAGCGTTGCGTGCTCGACAGAAAAGGGGGGCGCGGTACCAGCGACGCAAGTTTCCTTCTACGGTCTTGCTCGTCGTTGCTTTGCGGTGCCCCGAAAGACGATAAGTAGACGAGGTGCGAACATGTTTAAGCGTTCCTGGCTCACGAAATCGGCAGTGGCGGCAATGATTCTGATCGCCGTGGCGGGCGGTCAAGCGTTCGGCCGTGGCGGAGGAGGAGGTGGTGGCGGGCGCGGAGGCGGCGGCTTCGGCGGAGCGCGAGGTGGCTTTGGTGGCGGCGGCTTTGGCGGTGGTTTCCGAGGGGGCGGCTTTGGCGGTGGATACGCCGGTGGCATGCGCGCTCCAAGCGGCGGTTACATGCGCGCCCCAAGCGGTGGCTATGCATCGGGATATCGAGGAACGCCGGGCGGATTTGCCGGTGGTGCCCAGACCGCTCGCGGCGGCGCAATCGCCGGCACCGCCCGCACCTTTGCCGGCGGAGCCCGTTACAGTCCTAACTCGTTCATCAGCCGGCACGGCCTGGCCACTCTGCAAGGCACCGGCTTCAGGGGCCCGGCCGCCGGTTGGGGAGTGCGAAACTATCGCTATTTCGGCTACGGCCCTTACGGCTGGGGTTATGGCGGACTTGCCTTCCTGCCCTACGGCTTTGGTTACCCGCTCCTTGGACTTGGCTACGGCTTCGGATACCCGTTCTACGGCTATGGGTACGGCTATCCCTACTACGGCTACAGCTATCCCTCCTACGGCGGCTACGCATACTATGGTGCCCCGAGTTACGCCTATGAACCTAGTGCGTCAAACCTGGATTTTGCCTTGTTGGGCGAGCAGGATTTTCGCGCCGGGCGCTACAACGAAGCGCTGCGAAATTGGCAACATGCGCTGCTCGACGACCCGCAGAACGGCGGCCTGATGATGTTGTTGGGACAGGCTTTGTTCGCGCTGGGACGCTTCGAGGAGGCGGCCGGCGCCACTCAACTCGCCATGCAGATGCTGCCGCAAAACCGGTGGGGTACCGTGGTGACCAATTTCCGCGAACTGTACCAGAACAAAGACTACCAGGCTCACTTGAGGGCGTTGGAAGCCGCGATCAAAACCGAGGACTCGCCGGCCAAGCGGTTCTTGCTCGGTTTCCACTATGGATATCTCGGCCATCCGAACGAGGCGGTTCGTCAATTGGACAAGGCCATCGAGCTCAACCCGAAAGACAAGCTGGCGGCCGAGCTCCGCGACCTGATGGCGGCAAAACAGCGTCCGGCCGCACCGTCGACGACGCTGCCCGAACTGACGGCCCCCACGCGCTAACCGACTCCGCAGCGAGGGCTTGCCGCAGGTCTCCTAGCGCCTCCTCGATGGTCGCCAGCAGTCGGGGGACATCGAGGGGCTTGCGAACGATCCGACGGATTCCTGCCGCCTGCGCCTCGGCGCGAGTTACGTCATCGGGATAGCCTGTCACGAGCAGGCTGGTCCGAGGGTTTTACTACGAAGGCTGGCACCCGGCCGGCAAGCCACTGAAGGATCGCAAAGCAGAGGATTTCTTCGACCATGTCGGCGAGGAGTTACGAGCCGTGCCAGACGCTGACCTGCGTCGGGTCACCCGCGCAGTGTTCGGACTACTCAAACAGCACGTCACCCACGGCGAGATTGAATCCGTGGTCGCTACGCTGCCGCAGGAATTGAAAGTGCTCTGGAAATAATCAATCGCCCACGCCGATATCGACGTCGTAGAGCTCGAAAATCAGATCGGCTTCCAACGCCTGATGGTGGCGCAGCGCAGTGAGCAACCATCCGCAGCGCCGACGGACGTCGTGAAAGTTGAGCGGCTCGGCCTCCGTATGATGCGCCAGATGTTTGTCGATGGCCCCGGCTTGCCGCAGCAAGTCGGCGTGTTCGTGGCGCAACCGCTCGATCCGCCGGTGAAAGTTCGGCTCGATCGATTCCAAGTCGCCGAACCATCCGCCCGCCGACTCGGTCGCCGCGCTGTGGTGAGATAGCATGCTCTGGAGTTTCCGAAGAGCGGCCCGCAACCTTGGTCTGCCATGCAGATAGCCGATTTGGCGCCGGTGAAGCTAAGGCTGCCTCCAGGACGTGGGTGGCATCGTGATAAGGCCGGGCTGCCAAAACTCTTTGGCTGGAATCAATGGGATTGCTCATGGTTGGCCTCCTCTGGGGAGATGCGACGCCGTGACGAGCAATCGATTATACAAAGCAATCGACGACTGCTGTCACTTCCCGTTTCAGCTTGTGTCCCCGTGAAGGCCGTCGCTCGCTCTTGGCAAAAGCGTTGGCACCGTGCGGCGAGCCGGTGCAACCGATCGAACCAAGTCATGGTTTCGAACGCGATCAGCAAGACAAGTGTCTGCAGCGTCTTCTCCAGGCGAGCGGCCAAGATCGACATCGGTCGGGGCGCCACGTCATTTGCTGCTGTTGGTGTCGGGCTTCTCCGGCTTCTCGGCAGCGACTTCGTCGGCCGATTCCTGTTTTCCTCCCAGCAGGCGGCGGGTCATCTGCTCGGCCGTTTCGTCCTTCTCCGCATTCTTCTTTAGCTCCGCCAGCCGCCTTTCAAGCTGCTGGATCGTACGTTCACGGAGCTTCTTGCGGTCCTCGACGACCCGCTCGACAATTCCACTGAATTCTTTCGTCAGCTTGTCTTTCGCCTCTTTGTCGTCCGTGGCATTGATATACGCGGCCAAGGCACGCACCTGCACCTCCAGTCCCGCGAGCACCATCTTCTGGCCCATCTCGACCGGATCATGCTCGCCCGTCACGTAACCCGCGGGGATCGCTCCGGCCGTGCTCTCCAGGCTTTGCAGCATCATGTTCGCCTGCTGGACAGCTTGCAACGACGGATCGACCGGGCCGCCATAGCCCGCCGCCGGAGAAAGAATTCCACGCTGCTGCATCTGCCGCCTCATCTCCTCCTGGGCCTTTGCCATCTCCACCATTATTTTCTGTTGCTTCTCCTTCATCTCGCCCACCGCCAGTGCCTGCGACGTTTCGGCTAGGTCACGCTGAAGCTTTTCCATCTGCTCCATCAGCGACTTGAGGCGTGCCGCCGACGGCGGAACGGCGGCCACGGCCTTCTCCTCCTTCTGGTCGGCCGCTTCCCGCCGGGGAGCGTCCTTCTCCTGTGTCTCCTTCCTCTTCTCTCGCGTCTCTTTCTCTGGGGCGTTCTCGTCAGCTTGCAGAGAGTGTGTGAAAGCCAATGTCGACAGACAGACAAACGGTATAGTCACGAGCATTCGCATGGGACGAGCCTCCGAACAGCGGGAAGGGAAACGCGGAAAGATCAGACCCACAGCCGGCCAAGCACTCGTTTCCCCGCGATCGACGGGGCGAGGGTTCTCACACCGTCGTGAGTGCCCGCGTCGACCCGCGGTGAAAAGGGGATGCCGGTCTGGACTCGCCCGGAGAGATGCAACGCCCATGCCGTCGCCGACTTCCTTGACATAGATCGGGGCAAATGCGTCGCAGTGATCCTGTAGCGCAGCCGGCGGCGTGCGATCTGGCGCGCGGCGTGGGTCTCTTGAAGCGCACGAGCGTTTCGAGGTAGTTGTGAGCCTGCATACCGATCACGGTCCCAGCGTGCGGATGGGACTGAATGGCAAGGGACTGAAGTAGGGTAAGCTCGGGGGCACCCGGTACGGGTTGCTGAAGGAAGTGCCCAACTCGTGTGTCGGCAAGATCAACGGCACGGCAAAGGCAAGCCCGGCGGCCGCACGACGCGACCAACCTCGGACATCGATCAGACGGGACTCTTGGTGTAATACTCTTCGGAGCCGGCAACGCCGGCAAAGACCTCTTGGTCGGTGGAACCCGAGTTCAAAAGGCTGGTCCAAAAGGCCGATCCACGGCGGAGACGCATTCCGTGTGCCAACGGCAAATCGCCGGGAATGCCGCGCCATCGTGCTCGCTCGACGCACTTGACGTGCGCTCGCCGCGCTGGACTTGCGTTCGAGAAGAGCGTTGTAGGCGACGAAGCGCGCAGGCGTCCTCCCATGGGCGCCGTTCGGCCCAAGGGCGCTGCCCCGGAAGACGCTGTGCCCATTTTGCGCAGGAAGCGCGCGTAGGAGCACAGGGTCAATCGCATGTTGCCCAATTGACGCCACTTTTCCGAGTTTTTTCTTTGGAACGCGTCTTGCAAAAGGAAGGTGGCGGACGCGACGCGTCGATAAGCGAGTTGCCGAAGCCCATGCACCTCGTATCGTTGGCTTGACGATCTTCAGGCAGGTCGGCGGTGCCGGGCACTCGTGTCATGAGAATCGCTCGTGAAGGGCGGCTCGGCAGCAACCGCGCTGGCCCCCTCATGCTTTTCGGACTGAGAGGGTCTTTGCTCTCACGATGCTTTTACGACACTTGCCAAGCGAATTACGGAGGATGTTATGCTCGCGCATCTGCTCATCGCGGATTCCGATCCCGTGGTATTGGAGCGCTGCGTCGCGTACTTCACCGACCGTGGATACCAGGTGGCGACGGCGTCGGACGCCCTGCAATGCCTTGATCAATTGAGGGACCAACCGCCCGACATTCTCGTGTTGCAGTACGACCTGCCCTGGGGTGGAGGCGACGGCATCATCGCCTGGTTGGAAGAATGTTCGCCGCGCTGGCCCCAAACGGTTCTCCTTACAACCGACAACCCTCAAGCCCATCAGATGCTGGCGTCATCGGTCACAACGGTGCTGCTGAGGCCGTTCAGCTTGCTAACGCTGGCAGAGAGCATTCGTCAAGCGCACAGTCCGGCGCGGGCTACAGCAACCCTGTTCGCCCGAGAGGCAGAAAGAATGTGGTTGCAAGCCCGGGGGCAATCGCAGGACCACGCGCGCTTCTCCAACCCGAGGCAGCGTCGCACATAACTCATAAACCTGTACTCATCCCTTGCGCGCCCGGTTCGGCCAGGAAGAGCGTGGTCGTGGCCTGAGAGAGTTCGGCCGCACGCCGCGGCTGGACGGAATCGACGGTGCCCCGGCGTCGCGACTACTGGCTGGGGTGCCATAGTCGCCCCGGTTTCGCGCCGTCGGCCCGCGGACGAAGGCGAGAAGCGAGCTGGATCGCACTGACCGGAGCAATCATTCCCGCTATGCCATGTTGCGGTACTCGTCGCTCGACAGGATGGTGGTCAAGAGTGCATCTTGGGTCATGCCGGCCTGCATCATCTTTAACAGCGACTGGGCGCTGGCAGCGTCAACCGGTCGGTTGAGGTAGGTCTCAAACCAACTGTTGGTCAGATTCATCCGGTACTCGTCGCTCGTCACGAAGCCCAGAACGACGCTGGCCTTGGACCGGCTCTGGATTACGCTCACCCAGTAGCTCAAGCCCTGCGGGTCAACGTCGCGGTTGAGCAGATTGTGGTATAGCGCCGTGACCCAGGCGGCATCATGCGAAAGGTGGGGGTAAAGCTTGCCCGCCGTGGCATAGTATTCGGGCGAGGAGATGATCCCTGCCTGCACCTGCTCCGGGCCGCCGTTGGCCACCCATACGCCGATCCAGTAGTTCAAGCCTGCCTGGTCCGGCGCGCGCCCCAGATACTGCTCGTAGTAGCCCGTGATGATCGTGCTCAAGCGTTCGATGCTGTCGACGAACGCCTGCGCCACCGCACTGGGCGTCATGCCCTGATTGACTTGATTGATCCAGTTGGTCAGCTCGCCAGTACCCGGCTCGCGTCCCAGGATCTGCACGTACAAATGCGATATCCAAGTGGCGGTGGTCGACGCGTTGTCGCTTTGCGTGCCGCCGGTCGAGCCGTTCGTGGGTGGGTCAAAGTTGCCGACCAACGGCAGCGCAAATTGATCGCCGAGCTGATAAAAGGCATCGTGCCCGCCCAGCGCAGGGTCTTGATACTGATGAATCAGGTTCAAGAAAGGGCTGCCCGCCGGCAGCGGCGCGAGAGTCGTCAAAGCGCCGAGTTCATTGGGCGCCGTCTTCCCGGAGTTGGAAACGAGGAAATACCATTGGGCCGTTCCCGGATTCGTGTCGGTGCGTCCCGGTATATAGAAGCCGACGTCGGTCTGGCCGTCGGCATCCATGTCGGCCGCCAAAGGCCGGGCCGTCACCGTGTTAAACGGAATGCTCGCCGGGAACAGTTGATTCAGGTCGAGCTTGGCGTTCCATTGCCCGGTCACGATATGCCCCGGATCGAGGCTCGACAAATCGAACTCCAACACGCCGTTCTGATAGGTGGCCAAATCGACGTGTCCGTCGCCATCGAAATCGCCGACGATCGGCAGCCCCGCCATGTCGCTTACCAGCTTGCCGGCCGGATGCGTCGCCGTGGCGGGCGCGGCGACGTCGGCGGCACTGATGTAACCCTGGTTAAACACGTCGAGATACCAGGCCGTGCCGTCAAACAGACCGACCTGCGCGCCGTCGGCCGCGACGGGCGGACGGTTCGGAGTGCTCACCAACGGACTGCCGTCGAAATTGCCCGCCACCGGCAGGCCGTCGATGGCGAAGGGCTCCACGACGCTCGTCGGGGGGCCGGCGGAGACGCCGCTGAGATCGTACAGCCAGCGCCACTGACCGTTGAGAAAACCGTAGGCCGCCAGTTTGTCAAAGCCGTTCACGACCGGCGCGGCGCCGGTGGTGTAAGTGCTGGAAAACTGGCCGGCAAACAGGCGGTCGGTCGGATAGCCCAGCGTGACGACGGCGTCGCGGTTGACCGCATCCGCGTTTTGCGGGTCGAAGACACCGTTGCCGTTGAGGTCGAGCTCGGCGGTGCCCGAGCTGTAGACGCCGACTTCGGGTCGGCTGTTGACCGTAAAGGAGCCGAGAAAGATCCCGCCCGTGCTGGTGTTGCCGGAGGGCTGACCGGTGGGGAACGTGGTGCCGTTGAACTCGCCGTCGAGCGGGTTGCCCGCATTGTCGGTGATTTTGTCGCTGATGGTCAGCGTGTAACGGTCGTCGGGCAGCGGCGTGAACTCCGCCGGGAAGTGCAACGTGGCCACGCTCATGCCCGGCGTGCCCGAGGCCGTGGAATCGACGAACGTGACCGACGTAATCGGGATCACGCCCGTGTGTTCGCCGACCAGTGCATAGTTGCTCGTCGTTTCAGCTTCGGTCGGGTTGACCGCCGGGTAGACGAAGTCGGGTCCGACACGCACCGGCAGGTCGCCAAAGTTGATATCAAGCGAGCTGACCAGCGGCGTCGGCGAAGGCGTGGTGGTGGGCGTGAGCTTCGTTTCAAACAGCGGGAAGGTTGGGTTGCCGGTGATGTTGATGCCGTTCACCGTGGGTCCTTGGGTGTCGACGAAGATCGTCAACCTTTGCGGAGCCGAAACGTTGCCCGCCAGGTCTTCGGCGGTCGCCAGAAGGTTTCGCACACCGTCGTGCGGGAAGCCAAGCTTGGGATTGTTCAGATCGACGTTCGAGGTGATCCGCCACTGGCCACCCGGATCGGCATTCGTGCCATCGATGGGCACCGCCGTCACCTGGCCCAGGAACACGTCGCCCGCATCCACGACACCGTCGTTGTTCAGGTCGTCGTAGAGACGCACGATCGAGTTCGCCTCGGCCACGCCGTAGAAGGTGGGCGTGCTGACGTTGGTGATGCGATCGACGATCGTGGTCGGCTGGCCGTTGACGCCCGAGTCGCTCGCGCCGTCGAGGCCGCTGTTGGCAACACCGGTCGAGCCGAAGGCGACCGGCGGGGGGGCGGTGTCGACGGTGAGGGAGAGAGCGGCGCTGGTGCCGCCGAAACCCGTCTCCGTGGCCTTGGCCGGATCGACCATCTGCACTTCGGCCGTGATGTTGTGAACGCCGTCGGCCAAGGCCGTGGGGAAGTCGAACTCGTAAAGCCCTGGGAAACCGGCCACCTGACTGGCGAAGCCGACTGGCGTCTGCGTGTTGTTGCCGTCGAAGACCGCCACGCGGAAGCCAGGCGTGGTGGCGTTGGGGCTGAAGGGGATCGGGATCACGCCGACCGGCGGCGCGTTGGTCGTGCCGTTGCCCGGCAGATCGTTGAGGAAGATTCCGTCCGACAGTCGCAAATAAATACGAGGCGTATTGTCGTCGGTCACATTGTCGAACTGCGAGCGTCCGGTGTCGTCGCCCGGAGCGGTCGGCGGCAAGTCGCCCGTATCGGGCGTGCCCGCGACGCCCGCGGGCACGCTGCGCGACAGTTCGAGGTTGAACGGCGTCGGCGGGGCCGTATTGATGGCTGTCATGTTGTAGCCGTTGACCACCGCGCCGTTGTTGGCGCCACCGGGGATGGTTGCCCCGAAGACGTGCAGGAAGTAGCTCTGGCCCGCGACAGCGGGGATGCGGATGCGGGCGCTGCCGGTGCCGGGGTCGGCGCCGAACTGGGCCGGTCCGCCGGACGCGGTGGCGATCACGTTGCCGCTGGCGTCGAGCACCTGCAGGTTGAGGTTGCCGCCGCCCGGCAAGAGCGCCGGGTTGAAGGTGCGGAAGTAGACCTGGAAGTCGAGCGTGCCGGTGGTCTGGGCCACGACTTGGTAGTAGTCCTGATCCGCCGGCTGGCCGGGGAACTCGCTGCTGCTGGCGAAGATGGTGGCATTCTGCACATTGAGGGTGGCGCCGGAGCCGAGGACAGAGGCGTCGCCCTGCTGGTCGTTGGGCTCGTACAGGTCGGGGCCCATGACCAGCAGATTGGGGTTGAGGCTGGTGCCGGCGACGTTGGCCGACACCGTCTGGACGTTCTTGTAGTTGACGTCCGGGTCGGCGACCGCGGCGGTGAAGACTCGCACGGTGCCGCTGTTCGGCGTCGGGTTCTTGTTGTCGACGACGAATTGGTTGGCGGCGAGTTGTCCGGGTGAGTTGCCGAAGCTAGAGCCGACGACCAGCGCGTTAAACGCGCCGGTGCTGCCGCCGTCGAGGTTGATAAGCAGGTTGTCCTGCGCCTGCCCGGCGATGCCGGGAGCAGGAATCACCTGGAAGGTGTTCTGGCCGCCCAGGCCCAGCACGTTCAGGATCTCCACGCTGATGCCCAACTGGACGGGCAAGAGGGCAGTGACATTGTTGGCCAGGACCTGAGCGACCCCGCTACCCTGGTTGATCTCGATCAGGTCGCGGGCATCGGTGGCGCGGAGGGTCACCTGATCGGCATTGCCGCCGGGATCATTGAACACCCTGAAGTTGCCGGAGACATTGGCGATGTTGAAGACGGTGTTCGGCACCAGGTTGTTCCCGGACCCGAGGTCGTCGTAGAACGTACCGGCGGTTGCGCCGGTCGGGGTGTAGATAATGTTATCGTTCTGCAACGTTCCCGTGGCCGTCGTTGTGTTGCCGCCCGCGTCCACGTTGGCGGTATCGATGCCGATCAGCGTCACAGGGGCGCCGTAGCCAGTGACGGTGGGGTTGCTCGGGACGGTGTTGTCGCCTTCCGTGATCGTGACCGGGCCGACGGCGCCGGTGAGGTTGACGACGGAGCCATCATCGACGATCGCGTTGGTGTAAGGCAGGGCACCGGTCAGGTTGAACAGATCGCTGCCGCCCAGGCCGTCGAGCTCCAGGCTGCTTACGGCCGGCGTCAAGATCGGCACCGTGATGATGCTGCTCGCCGGAGGCAATTGCGAGAGCTGGACGGTGCCACCGTTGGCCGGCGTGACTGAGAAGCTCTCGCCCGCCGAGGTCGGCACACCTTCCACGTTGAGGTGATCGGTGCGGCCCGCGTTGGACGTAGTGAAGGAGACGTTGCCGGCGCCACCCAGCGCGCTGAAGGCCAACGGCGTCAGCGTGGCGCCGCCGCTCTGGCTGCCGGTGATCGTGCCGGCGTCGGCGGTGGCGCCAGGAGTATAGACCAGGTTGCTGCCAGCGTTGGCGTTGGCCGGAGTATTGTAGGTGAGGGTGTCGTTGCCGGCCTCGCCCGCGTAGATGAAATCCTCGGCCCCGCCCGGCGACGACTGGTAAAAGCCGGGGATCAGGAACTGGGTGGCCGTGACGGTAGACATGTTGGTCGTGTCGTTGAACTGGCCGCCGCCCGCGTTCGGCGAGGTGAATGTCACACCGGGCACAGCGGGAACGGCCGACAGCGGGTTGTTCGGATTGTAAGTGACGGCCTGCGTCCCGGGCGTTTCCAGCTCGACGTTATCGCCGAGCCGATTCGCGCCGGAGGCGGGTGGGCCGCCGGCCACGAAGACCTGAACGTTCCAGGCCGCCTGGTTCGGCGCGGGCTCTTGCACGACGACGTCGTCGTTGCCGGAGAGAGCGTCGACGAACAAGTTCGGTGTGTTGACGAACAGCAACTCGGGGCCATCATTGACCGAAACAGTGAAGTCCTGCACACCGTCGAGAGCCGGATTCGGCACGCCAGGGTTGGCCGGGTTGTAGGAACTGTCACGGGCCATGACCGTGATCTCGTCGTTGCCGTTCGTGCCCGTGATGATGGGCGGGCCGCCGCCCGTGTTGACAACGGTTTCGATGTGTACCCAGCTCACGGTCTGGAAGCCCGGCGTTTTCAGGCCGCCGGAGTCCTTGGTGGGGCCGGGGAAGATCTGGTAGGGCCCGGGCGGGTGCAGCAGGTTAATGGTGTCGCCCGGCAGAACACCGATGGGGTCGCCGCCGTCGACCGAAATCGGCACCGTCGCCGATGGAGTGACATTGAATGTATCGTTGCCAGCCAGCCCCGCAACATCGAGCGCCTCAAGATTCGCGGTGGTCAAGCTGACCGGAAGCAAACCAACGACTTGCACGGCAGAGTCTGAGACGTTGAACGTGTCGTCACCGTTGGTGCCGTTGACGGTCACGGTATCGCTTCCACCGGCGGGGTCGATCGTGAAGGTGCCGGTGACCGCCGAGGCATTCAGCGTCAGATTGCTGCCGGCAAGCGTGACGGTGCCCGCCGAGCCGCTGGTGGGCGTGTAGGTAAGATTATCCGGGCCGGCGGTCCCTTTCACGGTGAGTGCATTTTTGGCGGTGACATTCAATGTCTCGATACCGCTGAACGTGACCGCGCCGAATCCGGCTTGTTGCACAGCACTGGCCCCCAGATCCGCGGTGACGGCGCTCGTACCGTCGCCTGCAAAATTCAAGACATCGCTGGCGCTCGGATCGCCACCGTTCACGGTCAGCGGAACGGTCGCGGCACCGGCCGCCACCGAAATCGTGTCGTCCCCGTCTCCGGAATCGATCGTCCCGCGGGCCACGTGCGCGAAGTTCACAAGGCTAAACAGTTGGCCGGCAACTACATTACTGACGAGTGGGCCGGGAAATGCGCCACCAAGCGTCACGGCGATCGCATCATTGCCTGCGGTTCCGTTGAAGACAAAATCATCTGTTCCGCCCACTTGCCCGAAGGCATTAAAGACGACTTCGTTGTGTTGGTTGATGCCTACCACCGTGGTCGGCACAAGCGGGAAGGGACCCTTGCCCGTTGCATTGTTCTGGTCCATCGTTCCGGTGATCGTGGCGGTGTCCGGAGTTGCACCCGGTGTGTAAACGAAATGATCGTTTCCGATCGTGCCGTCCATTCCGAACGACCAATCAGCGGCCAATGTGGTGACAAGCGTCAGATGCTCGATATCGGTAAAGAGCGTCGCGGGCAGAGTAGCGGCGACGACAACGCCGGCTCCTTGCGCCGCGGGCTCGACGATCGGGCTTGTTAGCGTTCCCGTGTTTTCGATCAGGGTGTCGCTGGCGGCGGGGTCGCCGCCGTCGACCGAAATGCTTCCAAGTTTCGTAGGAGATTGCTGATTGTCGATATCGATCGTGTCGTTGCTCGCCTGGCCGTTGATGGCCAGCTTGGTCTTGTTGGTGAAGTTGATAGGTTCGAGATTGTTCACGCTCACCTGGCCCCAGGCCACGTTGAGCATCCCGGTCGGATCGTTCCCCTCGGCGTAGTTGATCGCGTCATCGCCGTTGGTGCCGTTGACGGTCAGCGGGCCCGCCACGCTGTCGTAGACCGGCGTGAGGTTGGCAAAGTGGATGGTCTCGGTCCCGCCGGCGAAGGTCAGCGTATCGGTGCCCTGGCCCGGCAGTGGTCCGGGCGCGTAGACGTCGCTCGTGGCGGTATTGGCCGTGTCGACCAGGTCGAGCGCGTTGCTCCCCGTGCCGCCGTCGAAGAAGATCGGCACGGTGATCGGGCCATTGGTGCTGTCGACGGTCAGCGTGTTCGTGCCGGCACCCCCATCGACCTCGATCTGCTTAACGTTCGTATTGCCGATGCCGACGTAAGTAGTGTTGACGCCGTTGACGGTGACCACCAGGTTGCCCGATGCATCCAACGCCAAATTGATCGCGTCGTTGCCCGATGTGCCCTGCACCAGAATAGTGTCGTTGCCCGAACTGGCGGCTATCGTATCGGTTGCCGCCGCCGTACTGGTGATCACATTGTTGCCGGCGCCACCGATGAAGGTCGTGCCGCCATGGTTGTCGATCAGCGTGTCGTTGCCGTCGCCGCCGTCGAGCGTGACGTTCGGGTAGAAGAAGTCTTTATTGACCTGCAGTGTGTCATCACCGCCGAGTCCCTGGATAACGACGTTGGGCGGCGGCGAGGTGAAGGAATTCGACATTCGAACGTTGCCCCACGCCGTCGTCTCCGTTGGAAAAAGGCCGCCGTCGAAATACGTCGTCATACCGGCAGTCATCGTGTCGGCCTGCGCAGTTCCCTCGATGGTGGCTGTCGCGCCGCTGATCGCGCGAGAGTTCAGAAGAGTGGCATTGACGCGATCGAGGCCGAGGCCCAGGTTTGCTAGCCCGGTGCCGCTCAGGTCGCCAACGGTGTAGTTTGCCGTGGACACACCCGCTTCGACGTTGAGTTCCCCCACGGAGCTCACGAGCGCCCCACTGCCTCCGGCTCCAGTGCCAGTGACTTGAACTTTGCCGCCGTCGGGTTGGACCGTCAGATCACCTGCGACGCCATCCGGCACAACGAAGTTGACCACATCGCTGCCGCCGCCGGCGACCGTGGCGTAGCCCCCTTCGACGAAGATGTAGTCGGCGCCCGAGCCGGCCAGGACCGTGGTGGGCGCGAAGAAGTTACCGCCTCCGCTGGTGTGGATGACGTCGTTGCCGTCTCCCGCGTCGATATAGCTGGGGTCAGTGCCGCTGGCGCCGGTGAGCGTATCGTCGCCGGAGCCGCCCAGAAGCGTCACACCCATCGAGGTCACCTTCGAGGCGTCGACCACGTCGTTACCGGCGCCGGTATCGACGGTAAAGCTTTTCAAACCGGTGGCGACCAGATCGGACGTGAACGTGACCGTGTCGTTGGGATTTCCCAACGGATTGTCGTTGGTGGCCGTATCGAGATCGACGTTGGCAACGTTGAAGAACGTGACCGACTCGAAAGCGACGCCGCCCGAAGTGCCGGAAATCCGGTTCTGGCCTGCCGCCGGACTGTCGATCGTCACCACGTCGTTGCTGTTGGGTGTGGTGAAGGTAAACTCGCCCATCCCCGAGATCGTAATGGGCGACAGGCCCATAAAGTCGATCTCGCTGCCGTCGACGGTCACCGTGCCGGACCCGGGCGTGATGCTGCTGGGCGTGTAGAAGGCGTGGTTCGAGCCGCCGCCGACAACCTGCAGGTTATCACCCGCCTGACCTCCCGCGTCGAAGTGAATGCCCCCCGCCGGGTCGATCAGGCCGCCCGACTCGTCAACGATGAGCGTGTCGACGTCGCTCGATCCGTCGACATCAATCCGCCCGACGGAGGCAACCGGGGCGACGAACGAGAGAGTGCCGTCGACATAGAAATCGTCGTTGGCGCCGCTCTGAACGATCTTGAACGTATCGGGATTGCCGTCGTTGGCCAGCGAGCCGGCATTAACGGTCACCGTGTAGGTGCCGCCTAGTGCGAACATGGCGCCGGGCGACTGCAAGAGGCCGAAGCCCGTGTCGAAATTGGGAACCGGCGTTTGCATCGGGACCGCGCTCGTGCGCATGGCGCTGTAGATCTGCGCGGGCGTGCTGCCAGGACGGGCTTGCAGCATGAGTGCCGCCACCGCGGCAGCGTGCGGGGCCGCGGCCGAAGTGCCGAAGAAGGAGTTGAATTCTGCCGTGCCGGTAACTGCCGTGGAAACGCCGTCGGTGGCAATCACGTCAGGGTGCTGCCTGACGGAAGGAGTGGAGAGCAAGTTGCCGTTCACGTCGAAGTAAACGGGCATTCCGCCGGCGGAAGAATAGGGTTCCTTGACCGCCGGACTGACGCCGAAGGCGGGCGTGTTGGTGTAATCGGCGGCACCGACCGCGAAACCTGTGGCGGAGTTCTCGTGACCCCACGACGTACTGCTGTTGGTGGCGTAGTTGTTGACCGTGAAGTTCGAGTCCTGAATGCCAATCCACTTCATGTCGGTGGGATCGGGTCCCGACGAAAACTTCGTGATCAGGATGTTGTAGTTGTGGCTGCTGCCGGTGTTCTTGAAGTACAACTCCTCGATCGGGTCGGCGCCAACATTTCTGTTGACGCTTCCGGCGACAATGTGGCCCGTCACCGCATCGATCAGGTAGATATCGAGATCGGTCTGCGCGCCATGCGCCGGGCTGATCGAGTGATACGGATCGTTCCACTGGAAGCCGAGGTGGACAACGCCGTTATTGGGCACGGTAACGCTCTGCAGGTACTGGCCGGCTGCGCCAAAGTCGTGCGGCACGCCCCCGGCAAAAGCCGGCGCGCCCGGGTCGCTGGGAATCGATCCGGCGGCCAGTGCTCCGCCCGGGTCCGGATTGAACGGGTTCTCGTACGAGTTCCGTCCCGAGTTGCCCGCCAAGGCGAAGTAAGGCACCCCCGCCGCGACGCTGGCGTCGACCGCCTGGGAAATGACGCCATCCTGAAAGTACGGCTCCTGGAAATAGAAGACGTCGTCGGCAATCACGGTGGCGCCGGCGTTGCGCAGAGCCGTGATGTTGTTGGCAAAAGCTGCCTGGCCAAGAGAGGCCGTGCCGAAAGCAAGCTTCGCCGCAGGTGCTACGTCGTGGACGATCTGCAACATGGCGCGGCCTTCGTCGGTGCCACCCGCGCCGGGCAGATCCTGGATCACGTTCACGGGAGAAACATATCCGTCGGGGTTGCCCACGCCGGGGAGGTCGCCGTGCACGACGTCCGTCGGCGCGCCAAGCTTGTTGTTGTAGCTGTCGGAGAGGATACCGACGGTCTGCCCCGCGCCGTTGAAGCCCAGGAACTGCCGTGTCTCGTCGGAAAGCTCCGCTTTGTCACCCTGGGTCGTGACGGAACCGACGCCGACGCCGGCATCCGCCGGGGTGGCCGACTCGAGCGACGAAAGCTGGGCGAAGGCCTCGATCTCGCTCACAGGCAGCAGCGCCGAAACATCGTTGCCCGCCACGCCGGTAATTTGCATGCCGAGCGTCTGCATGTCGGTTTCGAGCGTGCTCAGGCTGCCGCTGGGCGAAGCATCGATGGGCACCAGGCTGCCGGGCAGAATGGTGATGGTGCTCGTGGCCGCAAAGGCGAGCGGGTCGATCGTCACCGGGCCGGTTTGAGGCGCGTCGGTCTGGTACTCCGCGTCCAGCAACGACAGGCCAAAGCCAACCTTCGTCGTCAGGCCGTCCTTCTGCATGTCAGTGCCGTCGAAGTTCTGCAGCGCCAACTGATACGCATCTGGGGGCGAAACAGACAGCAGTTCGCGGCCTTCGAGCAATTCGAAGCAGAAACGAACATCCCAAGCCATGCTCGTGCGTCGGGACTGCTGGCGCGGACGGCGGGTGGTATTTGAAAAATGGCTCGCACGGCTGCGAAATGCCTTTGGCTGGCGGCGGAACTTCATGGCCTGAAACTCCCTGGGTCAGAATCGTGGTCGCCGTTAGGCCAAACCGAAAGCGGGTTGCCACCTCCACCTTCCTGGCGGCCACGCCCTGGTTGCTCACGGCCGGTCCGTCAAGCGGGGAGTATACCCGTCACAAACCACGAATCAAGCATATTCATCGTATTTTCACCATTTTATCATTATGCTGCTTGCACAGGTCCAGCGGCGCCGCTTTCACTTATGGCAAAACGACTTAGATCGCGCCAGGTAACAGCCTGATGAGGCCCGTTTGTTGTGCACTTCTAACGATCGTGGTGATTCCGCAGCCGGCGGCTTCCCTGTTATGGGGATTCGCGCTGTGGTGCCGATGGAAGTGACAGCGGCCCGAAGAACGGCAGATCCCGTTCCCGCCGTAACTCGCACGCCTACGTCACAAACGTTTAGGGTATCCCAGCCGTGAAAACGCGCATTTCCACGACCCTACTTCTTGCGGTTCTCGCCGCGGTTGCCTCGGCCCACGCTCAGCAGGTTGAGACGATTCAGCGCACCAGCCCGCCGGCCTACCCCGCCAGCAACGGCGTTGCCCCCGTGGGCTATGCCCAGCGCTTCGCCGTGACGGCGGATGGCAACCTCGTCGAAATCGGCGATAGAGCGTATCCACAGGGATACGCCGACCCCGACGCGCAGGGACTCGGCGTAGATCAGGTCGCCAACCTCACCTACGAAGGCGATGGCACGCAGACCCCAGCCAACGGCGCCGCTGGCGGTAGTTGCTGCTCGAATGGCTGCTGCCCGACAAGCTGCTGCCAGGAGTGCTGTGAGCCCTTCTGGGCCCATCGGACGAGCGTGTTTGCGGAAGCCTTGTACCTCAAACCGCGCGGCGCCGACGTGGCCAACGCCCAACCGCAGAATGGCATTGGCCCCACCGCGGTGCCGTTCGGCACGGTGAGTTCCAACAGCCCGACCTACTCGCCCGGCTTCCGCATCGGTGCCACGTTCGCGCTGGACCGCTGCTCGAGCATCTATACCGCTTACACGTATTTCCAGGCCGAGTCGAACGGCTCGTTGTTCGTCAATCCGCCGCTGGTTGACCATTCGCTGGTGACGCTGCCGCAAATCGGCACGGCCGCCTCCGACGGGCTGGCGTCGTTCTCGCGCATGAACATTCGCTTTCAGTTCGTCGACGTGGACTATCGCCGGCTGATCCGGGGCGGGCGCAACTGGTACCTCAACTACGCGGTGGGTGCTCGTTACGCCAACCTGCAGCAGCTCTTCCGTCAGGCCCAGGTGATCGGTCCGACCATGACGGGCGTGACCAGCAACGTCGGCTTGGATGCCGCCGGCGCCCGCGTCGGCCTCCTCGGCGCCCGCAAGGCCGCCAATCGGGGCGTCTACCTCTACGGCAACGCCTTCGCCGACATCCTGGTGGGCAACTTCCGCTCGAGCTACATGCAGGCCAATAGCCTGTCCGGAGTGCAGGGATTCAACAACTGGCAGAACTTCCGGCCGGTTCCCATCCTGGAATACGAGTTGGGCCTGGGCTGGGTCAGCCCCAACGGCCGCTGGCAGTTTGCGGGCGGCTACTACTTCGCTGCCTGGTTCAACTGCGTGACCAACAGCAACGCCATCCAGGCCGTGCAGACCAGCAACTACGTCAACGTGGGCAACGCCATCACGTTCGACGGCCTGGTGCTGCGTGGTCAACGCCTCTGGTAAAGGTGTCAGAGTGTCAGAGGCGAATGACGCTCGGGCGCGGCAGCCACAATGATGGCATCGAATGGTGCGTGCTCCGGCCAGCCACCATGCCCGTCACCGCAGCGCACCTCCACGTTGCCGTACCCAAGTGATTGCGGTCGTTCGCGCGCCGCATCCGCCAGAGGGCAAATGATTTCGACGCTATAGACATGCTCGACGCACGGCGAGCACGGCCGCCTGGTAACCTGAGCCGGTGCCCACGTGCAGAACGCGGGAACTTCCGCGGGGCTGGCTGAGCTGGGTCATCAGCGCCACAATATAGGGCTGTCACATCGTCTGGCCATACCCGATCGGCAAGGGAGAATCCGCGTACGCCGGGTCTCGCAGTTCGTCGGGAACAAACAGCCACCTCGCGTTCAAGACGCGGCGAGTTGCTCGTTCACCATGGCCGGACGTTTGCGAGACGCTTCCTCTTCCCGAGGGTCGTCGAGTGGCGAAGATGGTGCGGCCGGTTTTCGCTCATCGGGCCTAGGTGCCCGCTCGGGCTTTCCAGGGATTCGCCTGTTCGGTTGCATCAGATTGTCCTGCCAAGATCCGTGCCAAGACCTCGCCGAAGCAACAACGAGTATGAGAAGCGTCGACGCGAGAAGCAGCAGCCCCAACGATCGCCTTCCGGCCCATGATGCCATAAATATCGGCCCGCTCAGAGACTCCTTTCACTTAGTTTATACAGTAGTTTCTAGCACTTTATGCAGCCCGTGCAGTTTGCCGGCCGTAGTGATATCAAAGCGAATCCGTGTCGGAGATCGCGTGACCATCTACCCACGCGGTCGAAAGCAGATCTATGTGGCCGACTTCTGGCATCGTGGCAAACACTGCCGCCAGTCGCTGGCCACCAGCAATCAAAAAGTCGCTCGCCAAGAAGCTATCCAGTTCGAAGGCCGCCTCGCTAACGGGGACTTCGGTCAGAAGTCAGTGACCAAGACGCTAGCGGAGGCGGTCGACGCCTTCGTGCGTCATCGCGAGACGGAGGGTCGCCGCCGGAAAACGGTCGTGAAGTACCGCGGCTTCCTCGAATCCTTTGTTGCCTTTGCCTGCGCCCACGGCATCACCAAGCCGAGCGACGTGACGGCGCTTCAGATCGATGAGTTTCGTGCCCAGCGCCGACCGACGCACAGCCCGAAGTCGATGCACAACGAGGGCGTGATGCTCAAATGTTTCTTCCGTTATTGCCGGGTGCGGAAACTCGTGCTGGAGAATCCGATGCCGAGATGGTGTTCAAAAAGCCGATCTCAGCGCCGCGGGGTGGGCCGAACCTGGAACAAATCGAGAGCATCCTGGCGGCGGTAGCGAACCGCGCTACACGCAACTGGCTCTGCTGGCTTTCAGCGGCTTGCGTTCGGGGGAGATGTCGACCTCAAAGGAAACTGGATCAACGTCGAGTCCCGAGTAGGCGCGGAAACCAAGACCGGCCGCTCGCGCAAGGTGCCGATCCATCCGCGGCTGCGTCCGCTGCTGGAGGCGATGGCGACGCCAAAACGCAGCTGGTTTTTCGAGTCGCCTCCGTCCCCCAAGTACCCGCAGGGCGGGCACTATATAAATGTCAAACATCTGAACGACGAATTCGTACCGCTGCTCAAGAAGTTAGGGCTGCGGGCCGGGCGCCAGGACGGCTTCACGATTCACTCGTTACGGCACTCGTTTGAGACGATATGCGTCAACGCGGGGATTCCGCAGCGCGTGATCGATACCTGGATGGGGCACTGGTCGGATCGTTCGATGGCCAGCGTCTACTACCGCTTGCGCGATGAGGATTCGCAGCGGTTCATGAAGGGCGTCCCGTTTGGGACGGGCAAGCCGGCGGCCGATGCCGGCGACAAGGAGGTCAACTAACTATGACCAAGGCTTTGAAGAAGTTGATGTTGTGCGTGGCCCTTACGGCCACGATGGGTCCCATCACGGGAGCAGCGTGGGCAGACGCTGCTAGCTGGCGAAAGGGTGCGTTCGATGCCCTGGACAAAACCGGGACAACGTGGGGCGCGCCAAATTGCGCTGCGGCGCAAACTACTGTCGCTAAGTCGTTTGGGACGACGTTCTCTTTTTCAGCGGAGGGCATGGGAATCGAACCCACAACCGGTTTCCCGGCACCACATTTCCAGTGTGGCCGCTAGCCATTCGCTTACCCTCCGTAATTCTTTGATTTTCAGGTACTTGCGTCTTCTCCTGGTTCGGACAGCGTGACAGCCGATTTAAAAGCCCTCCTCGGCCCGCTCCCAGCGGACAATCCTTCAAAAACGGCTGGCGACCTCATTCCGGGCACTCGGCTGTAAAAAGTCTATTGTAATACCGACCTTGCTGCGGCCAAGATGTTCGCTCACGATCTTCGGGGTGGCGGCGTGTCCGCCCCGGTAGCGGCGGGCAGCAAGATCGTCAACGAAAGAAAGGCGGCCACTTGTCGCGCCGCCGTCTGGGCCGCTTCCTGAGTCGGCAGATCGAACAATTGCAGCGGTTGGACCTGGTCGGCGAATAAACTCACGCGCCAGCGGGTGGGGCTTGCCTCGCCAGACGATTCGACGGCGACGGCCTGATACGGCCGCACGTCGCGGGTGCGCTGCCATAGCGGCCTGGCGATCCCCCACCAGCGCGTGACCGTTCTCTGCTCTCGGTCGATCAACTTGCCGCGCTCCCCCCACAACAGTATCGCCCCCCAAGCAGCCACGGCAAAACCCATCGAAAGCGTGAGCCACGGCGTGTCAGAAACCGATCGTCCGCGCGCCCTGGTAATCGTTGCGGCGAGCACGATGCCGCCCGCCAACAACACCAAACAGCCGAACATGCGCACGCCGAGGCTGAAGCGCTGCCGGTACGCGAGTTGATGGGGATGGCGTGTCGCGATGCGCGGCATCTACAACTTCGGCAACTGTGCCTCAACCGGCTTTTCCAGTTTGCGCGGTTGCTCCATGCGGCGTCCGTTCGGTTGCGGGGGTGGCGGAGGGGGCGGGGTCGGCTTGCCCGGCTTCGGCTTGGGGGGCGGGGGAGGCGGAGGAACATACGCCTCATCAACGCGGAATCCGAACGGATCCTTCAGCTCGCGCTGTGCAAGCAGCGCCCAAGGCGTTCCCGGATTCTCCTGAACGCAGCGGGTTAGCAGCCGCGTCGCCTCTTTGGTCATCCGCTCGTCCTGGCTGCCGTAGTGCAAGGCTTTGTCGGGCTTGAACTGCCAGCGGTTCGATTTTTTATCGACGAAATCAGCCCCCTTGGCCTTCATCGTGGCGCAGGCCCAGTTGTACTCGTTGCAGCGCACCATCATGGCCATGAGCCGCCCGTAGGTCAGGTCGTACCACGCCCGCCACCGGGGCGAGGTTTCCTTGGCATAGGCCTGTTCCAACCCGCGGCCGCCGAACACGGCCAGACATTGCTGCAGGATGGCGCTGTTGTAGGCGGCTGTTTCCTGCGCTTCGCGCATCTCGTTAAAGAACGTCTGGCCCGTTGGGGAAAACGTGAGGCGAGGCGTCCCCTTCAGCTTGCGTTGCCGCGTCATGTCGACCACCGTCAGCACGGCTTTTCGCAACGAGCTGTGGCTTGCCTCGCGCAGATATTCGTCGGGCGAGTTATACTCCGGCTCGTAGCGCCGCATGGTCTCGATCGCAAAGGGGGAGCGATCGCCCGGATTGTCCTTGATGAAGTAGGCTCCGCCCGACTCGTGCGCAAGCCGCGTCAGCGCGAACGGCCCCAGCCCGGCGTGCAGGGTCTCGTACTGGCTGCCGTCGAACCAGTAAGGAACGTGCAGCCGCTCCTCTCGCACGGAGTCCGGGCCGCGATCGACGGGCAACTGGTACGTCTTTCCATCCGTGTGGCGATAAGAAAGCGTCCCCTGCTCTTTGCCGAACATCGCCGAGGGACCGACGATGTACACAGGAATCACGTTGTTGCGGCAGAACTGCACCGCTTCTTCCAGCCGGGCGTAGTCGTTGCCGGATTCGTCGGTCCAGATCACGATCATCACGCGGCGATGCTCGCTCAGCCGCTGTTTCTGATAGCGGATCACGCATCCCAGCACGGCCGAAAACACATTTTCGATCCCCGAGGCGTCGGTCGGAACTTTGCGGATCGAATCGACCACTTGACCGTAGTCGGTGGTGGGAGGGGTGATCTCCTGCACCTGCTGGCCGAAGGCCACGACGGCGCTGGTGAGGGCGCCGGTGGAGGCGCCGCCCGAGGAATCGAGCTCCCGATAGATCTGCTCCAGCCGGTCGGCCACCGCGCTGCGATCGGGCACGAGGCTGATCGAGGCGTCCATGAGCCAGACCACGAGCACTCGGCTCTGCTCGAGGTTGGTAAGGATCTCTTCGGTAAGCCGGTCGACAGCCCCCTCGACCTCCTTGACTTCAACTCCCACGCTCCCAGTTTGCACGACCGTGTCGCTCAACTGGAAACCGGACACGTCGGCCAGCAGCGGGGGCAGCTCGATTGGGGCCGCAACTTCGGTCGGCTCGCTCACGCTCGTCAACAGCGGATCGTCCTCGACGACTGACGCCGCCGACATCACAGCGGACGCCAAAGCATTTTCAGCCTGCTCTTCGATTTCTTCGGCCGGGAGAAAATCGGCTTCGTCGGTCTCCAGAGGCGTTTCGTCGAACTGCGGAATGACCGTGACCAGCGCCGCCGTCGGTTTGGGAGGCTCGACGACGGCAAACTGAGCCAGCGTCACCAGCACGGCGGCATGGGCCACGGCGCTAAGGATCGCGCCGCGCAGAACGGCCCGCCGGCGTAGGCAACCCGTGCGGCCGTTGAAACCGGAGCCAGGACCGACGAATGCGGCGCGGCTACTGGTCTGATAGGCTGCCGCGAGGAGGTCGTCCTCATCGAGCCAGGGCTCAGCCAGATATTGAGATAGTCGAAGCCAAAGCGCCCGCATGGCCCTGATTTCCGCCATTGTTCGCCCGCGCCCCTCGATCGATTTAGCTTATCCGGGCCGCCGGCAAAAGTCGAGCGCGCTGCGGACTATAGCAGGGAACGGGAACGCTCGTAAATCTAAATGAGAACCCAGACTCTATCGGTCAGCGCTACCAATCGGCCCGTTGTGCCTCGGCCGAAAGGCACTCGGCCCAAAGCATCAGGTCGTCGTCCGAAAGGCTGTTGTCGCGCACGAATTCGGTCGTGACGCGGGCCGCGTGCCCGACCAGGCTCGCCGAGACCTGCAACCGTCCGTTCTCGCGGTAGGTATAGCGAACCTCGACCGGCCAACCGGCGGGCAGGTTGGGAGGCAGCCCCTGAATCACGCATAGGCCGATCTCGGTACACGCGTCGGGCGAGTCGCTCTCCCCCTCCATCACCGTCACCTTCACGTTGGGCTGGTTCGCCCGGTAGGTTTTGAACCGCCCCGAAGCCGAGTGCGGCAGCGGCGTGTTTTTGGGAATGATGATCCGATTTCGGCGTCGTCCGGTGAGCGGATCGACACCCACCACCCCCAGGCTGTGAGAGTTAACGTTGGTGACCGAGAAGCTCGTCTGCCCGCTCCCCGCGCCTTGCCTCGCCAGCAGCAGGTCGGCGTAGAGGGCCGCGCCGTGGGCCACCGCCTCGTCTGCCGAGACCGAGTGGTCGACGCTGCGGCCGGCCAACTCGCCCAGCATGCGGGTGATCATCGGCATGCGCGTCGATCCGCCCACAACGACGACGCGGTCGATCTGCTTCCAGGTGAGGCCGGCTTGCAATACGACGATTTCGGCCGTCGTTCGGGTGCGGAGCACGAGCGGTGCCGTCGCCTCCTCGAATTCGTCTCGCGTCACTTCGACCTTGTGCCGCTTCCCCTGATAGTTGACATACATCGTCGCCTTGCTTCGCTCGGAGAGCGTCCGTTTGGCCGCTTCCGCCGCGATCCACAACTCCTGGCGCGCCTCCGGGTCGTCGCGCGGATCATCGCCAAGGCTGTCCGTGAGGCGGGTCGCGGCGAACTCGACCAGCTTTTCGTCCCAATCCTTGCCGCCCAGCCGCACGTCACCATCGGTGGCGATGGCCTTGAACGATTGGTTCGTCATTTCGACGACCGTGACGTCGAACGTGCCGCCGCCCAGGTCGTAGACCAGCACCCGCAGGGGCTTGTCGCCCTTGAGCCTGCCCGATCGGTCCAGAAACCCCTCTTGATACCCGTAGACGATGGCCGCCGCCGTGGGTTCGTTGAGAATGTCGAGCACTTCGAGCTCGGCGAGTCTGCCGGCGTCCATGGTGGCGCGGCGGCGCGTCTCGTCGAAATAGGCGGGAACGGTGATGACCGCCTTCGAAACCGGCCCGACTTTCCTCTCGGCGTCGGCCTTCAGGCGACGCAGAATATAGCTCGAAACGACTTCGGGGGGCAAAGATTCGCCGTTGATCTTCTTGCGGTAAAACTTGTTCCCCATGTCGCGCTTGACGCATTCGGCCACGCTGTCGGGCTCAAGCGCCGAAGCGAGCACCGCTTCCCGTCCCACCACCGTCCCGTCGGCGTCGAAGAGCACGACGCTGGGCGTCAGGATGTCGCCGTGGGAATTCGCGATACTGGTGGGCCGTCCCTGCAGGTCGACGTAGGCGACGACCGAATAGGTCGTGCCCAAGTCGATGCCGATCGCCGGTGGACGCGAACCCGGTCCTCCCGGGCCGGCTGCTTCACCCAACAGCAATTCGGCCGTCTCGGCTGACATCGACACACCCTCGTCGTCTAGCAGCGTCGCCCCGGCCTCTAAAGCGTCTCCACCTTCGCCAAATTGTTCGGCTACTCGCGACACCTCGTCCCGCCAGCCGGCGCGCAGTTTCACCTTGCCGCTCGACACGTCGAACACGCGGGGCCGAATTGCCTGGCAGAATTCGCTCCAGCGGAGAGTTTCGGGCGGGAGCAGCCGCAACTGCATCGGAGCTTGCCGCCACGCTTCGAGAACGACCCTCTCCGTGTATTCATCGCCGTCGAGCATGGATGCGGGCCTGCCCACGGCCTGTTGCAAGGGGACCTGCAAAAAGTCGAGACCGTGTTTTTCCAGCAGTAGGCGAAGGTTGGCGGGCATGAGTCGAGGACGAACGTTGGTGATCCGGCGCGATTTCGCTATCGCGACAGCCGACCAATTCTTAAACTACACAGGAGGTCCGCAGACAGTTCGTCTGCTGCCCTCCAAAGAGACGATCCAGGAACCTGCAATGGGCGCGCAGGCAGCGGGCCTGCCCAGTTTTCCGAAACACTCTCTCTGTCCGGCCGATATCAACGAAGATACACTCCGATGGAGGGGCCGGACAAGACTTGTTGCAGCCGCGGCCGGCGGCCAGCCTTTAGCGCCCGCCGGCAAAAACAGGACAAATCCACTTTTTGGCAGCCTTCTTCGGGGAGCGGTTGGCCGATGTTCGATCCATATCGGAAATGGCTGGGAATCCCAGAACATCAGCGCCCGCCGACGCACTATCAGCTTCTGGGGATCTCCGCCGACGAGCGGGATCTCGACGTCATCGAGGCGGCCGTTTTGCGCCAAAGCGCGTTTGTGCGCAACTTTCAGGCCGGCGCACACGCCGAGGAAGCCACGCGGATTCTGAATGAAATCGCCGCCGCGCGGTTGTGTCTCGTCGACGCGAAGAAACGAGCCAAGTACGACGCCGACCTGGCGAAGCGTCCCGCGTCGAAACGGTCCGGCGAAAGTTCGGCGCGACACTCCGACCTGGCCGTCGACGTGGCGGCCGCGTCGGCCGCCCCCTCGCAACGAGCACCGCAACCGGCTCCTCCCTCGCAACGAGCCTCGCCAGCGGCCCCCCGGCAGCCCGCCCCATCGCTTGATCTCGACCAACTCCTCTCGGCGCCCCGACGGGCCTCGACGTCGGGAACACGCGCCCTGGGGAGTCGGTCGTTGCTCAAGAGCCGCCGCGCGCCGCAGCATTCCGCCGGCTACGTGTGGCAGGTGCCGCTGGTCGCCGTCATCGTGATCGTCCTGATATTCTTGGCCCGTGGCATCGGCCGGACGATCGCTGAGCAGCGAGCCCAGCATGTGACGCCGGTGCAGGCAGATTTCGACGAAGAACGAAAGTAAAGCGAAGCCTCGACAAGGGCGGCCGAGATCGCTACCGCACCCCGTTCATCGTCGTCAAGCCGAGCGGTTCACGGCTGAAGAAAGGCTCGCCGTAAGCGACGCCGATCATTCCGCCCCAATAAGCGGCCTGGTCGCGCCATCGGTCGAGAAAGGTGGGGGGCTCGGGCGGCCGCCCCACGACGAATTGGCTCTGGTAACACTCGATCGCCGAGCGCTTTCGATCCCAGTAGGAGCTGATGTCGAGCACGAAAGCCGGCGGCACGACAAGCTTGATGTGAACGCCGAAGTAGTAGAAGACCCGCTCGGGGTGATGCGGCTCGCCGGCCAGGTCGCTCTTTGTCAGCTTGGCCCAGAAGCGGGCCGCCTCGATCAGATCGGTGGCGGCCACGTGGTCGGGATGGGCATCGACCCAGTAGGGGGCAAACAACCACCTCGGCCGCGTCCGACGTAGGACCTCGGCCAACTTGGCCCGCGCCTCGATGGTTGCTTCCAGGCGCCGGTTGGGCAAGCCGAGATTCTCCCGCCATTCAACGCCCAGGACCTCGGTAGCGGCGGCCGTCTCACGAGCCCGAATCTCCGGGCTGCCGTGCGGCGTCGGCTCGCCGTCGGTCAGATCGAGGATGCCGACGCGCCGGCCATCGTCGAGAAACCGCATGATCGCCCCGGCCACACCCAACTCAGCGTCGTCGGGGTGCGGGGCAATCACGAGAACATCGAGAAGATTCGGCGGCATAGGGTTCAGCCTAACTTTGAGGACACGGCCGCCACCAGTCATCGCTCGGGTTGGTAGTGATGCCTTCCGTTCAAACCGCAGCCAGGCCCTGTTCCAACGCACTCAGTACCGCATTGGCCGACTCGATGCCGATCGAAAGGCGAATTGTGGCGTCGCTGATGCCTAACTCCTCACGGGTCTGGGGCGTGAGAGAACGATGGCTGGTCGAGGCGGGATGACTTAAGGTGGTACTCAGGTCGCCCAGCGACGGGCAGAACGGGATCGCTACGGCCGCGGCGATGAATCGTTCGGCGGCCGGCAAACCGCCATGCAGAGTGAACGTTACCATGTTGCCAAAGCGCCCGTTAAACTGTCGGGCCGCCAGCACGCGATCGGGGTGGTCGGGCAGACCGGGATAATCGACGCGCCGGATCTTGGCGTGGTCGCGCAACCAGCTCGCTGCGGCGAGCGCGTTCTCGATCGCCCGCTCGGCCCGTAGAGCGAGCGTGCCCAAGCCGCGCAGTGCAAGCCAGCAATCAAATGGACTTGCCGACCATCCCCAGGTCGACTGGGCTTGTACCACTCTCTCCCATGCGGACTCCATGCCGCAGAGCAGCCCCAGCAGCACGTCGCTATGGCCGCTCATCAGTTTCGTGAGGCTTTCGATCACCAGATCGGCACCGAGCGTCAGCGGACGGCAGACAGCGGGCGTGGCCAAGGTATTATCGACCAAGAGCAGGGCGCCGCGCGCGTGAGCGATTTCGGCGAGTGCTGCAATATTGCAAACCCGCAGCAAGGGATTCGCGATCGTTTCGCTCACGACGAGCCGCGTGTTCGCCCGCAGCGCGGCCGCGGTGGCCTCGAGGCTGCAAGTGTCGACCACGCTCACCTGCACGCCGAAGCGCGGTAGTTCGTGGGCGAACAATTGCAAGCTACGTCCGTAGAGCTGATTGCCGACGACCACGTGGCTTGTCTGATCCAGGTGGCTCAAGGCAGCCAGCGCCAGGGCAGCCATGCCGGAACTGCAAACCGTCGCCCGCTCGGCGCCGTGCAACTCGCGGCATCTTTCGGCCAACTGATCGGCGTTGGGGTGGCCGTCGCGGCTGTAGACGTAGCCGGCCGCTTCGCCGGCAAGTAGTTTGCCGGCCTGATCGGGCGAATCGCAGCGATAAACCGACGACATGAAGATCGGCGGCGAAGCGGGCTCGGTCGACTGCGCCGCGGGTGTCGTCGGCCTGGGACAGATATCGTCAAGGCGATGGCTTGAGGGCCGTGTTTCAGCCATGGAAAGTCGTTCTTCGCTTCGGTCGGTACAAAAAGCGCTGCTTCTTGGTTATTGCTTCAGTTGAAAGGCCCCGTTGGCCGCGGCAGCCAGGGCGGTGCCCGCCAGAGTCAGACGAGGGATGTAAATGGCATCGGGCGCGACGAGGCCGGCTACGGACGGCGCAGCGCCCCCAGTCATGTAGACTTGCGGCGCGGCGCCGGTGCCGGCCGACATCAGCTCAATCAAGTGTCGTATGCCGCCGACGGCGCCCCAGTAGATGCCTGATTGCATGGCTCCCACCGTGTCGGTGCCCAGCGCACGGGGCGGCTCGGCCAGCGTGCTCATGTCGATCAGCGGCAGAAGGTCGGTGAACTCGTGCAAAGACCGCGCGGCCATGGCGATGCCGGGCAGAATCGCCCCGCCCAAAAAGGCCCCCTGAGCCGAGACGAGGTCGACCGTGATCGCCGTGCCGAGACCGACAAGCAGCGCCGGCCGGTCGTGCGGGCGGACCCGGTTGGCAGCCAGCCCGGCGAGCAAGCGATCGATGCCAACCATGTCGGGCCGTGGAAGCGAGACCGCGAGCGGCAGATCGCCCGACGCCAGCATGGCGATCTGCTTCGTGTCGTTGGAGCGCAGCCAATCGACGAGTTGCGAGGCGTAGGTCCGCTGCACGCTGCCGATCCACCAGGACAGGTCGCTCGGACGGTGGGGCGAAAGCCAGTCGGCCAGCCGCTGGAAGCGGTCGACGTTCGGCCCCAGGTCGACGTCCGGCACGAGGTCAAGACTTCGCTGGGGTTGAGGTAACTTTTCGGCGGGCGCTTTTTCGACGTCGTGCGAACCATAGAGCCCGACCTTGATGCGGCTGTTGCCGATGTCGACGGCGGCGATCGTGACGGGCCGGTTGTCAGTCATGTGCCGCACTCGTGGCCGCCGCGGCATCCAACTCGCGTGCGATCGCGAATAGGAGCCGGTCGATTCCTGTGCCCGTTACCGCCGAAATGGCAAGAACATCGCGATTCAAATCGGCGGCGAGGCGCTGCTGCACCTCCCCGGCTGAAGGGAGTTCAGCCTTGCTGATGACCACAATCTCGGGCCGCTCGATAAGTGCCGGATTGTAGAGGTTGAGTTCTTCGCGGATGACGTGGTAATTGGCGACCGGCTCGGAACCGTCGGCCGGCTCGGGCTCGACCAGGTGCACCAGAATGCCAGCCCGCTCGATGTGCCGCAAAAACTCATGGCCCAGCCCCAAGCCGGCGTGGGCCCCCTCGATCAGACCGGGAATATCGGCCAGCACGAACGAGCGATCGAAGCTGAGCTGAACGATGCCCAAATTCGGGTATTTCGTCGTGAACGGATAGGCGGCAATTTCGGGCCGGGCGCGGGACAGCCGGCTCAAAAGCGTGCTTTTGCCGGCGTTGGGTTTACCAATCAGGCCGACGTCGGCGATCACCTTGAGTTCCAGGATCAGGTCGCGAACTTCACCGGCGTCGCCGGGGGTGGCCTGACGAGGCGCCCGGTTGGTCGCCGACTTGAAGTGCGTGTTCCCCTTGCCGCCGGCGCCGCCTCGGGCGGCCACCACGCGGTCGCCGGCGTGGGACAAATCCTTGAGCACGAAATGGCCGGCCGCATCGTAGACGATCGTGCCTGGCGGCACGCGGATCACGAGGTCTTCCGCACTACGCCCTTGGCAGTTGGCTCCGCGCCCGGATTCGCCGCCTTGCGCCTTCCAGTGTCGGCGCTGCGACAGCGCCGCCAGACTGTCGACGCCCTGCTCGGCCACGAGGATTACGCTCCCGCCGTCACCCCCGTCGCCGCCGTCCGGCCCGCCGCGGGGGACGTACTTTTCGCGGCGGAAACTGACGCATCCGTCACCCCCCTTGCCCGCCTGTACCTGGATTTTTACGCGGTCGACAAACATGTTGGCCGTGCCCGATTCCGCGGACCTCCCTCTCCAGGAAGAAATACGGTCGGAGCCAGCGCTGCCAGGGTTAGAAGTTGAGACGAGAGGCGACGAACCAGAACGACGCGACAACCGGCCGCCCCCGCTCCATGCCCGACAGCCGGGACAAAGAGCCGTCAGTCTGGCTGCAATCCGCCGGCCCTTCAAATGCGCCGGCCAGCTCAGTCAAGTCTGGCCGCCCAAGCGACTAGATGGCCGAAACTATGCTCACCCGGCGGCCACCCCGGTCGAACTTGACGTACCCGTCAACCAGGGCAAAGAGGGTGTAATCATTGCCTTGGCCGACCCCTTTGCCGGGCCAGAACCGGTTGCCGACCTGACGAACAAGGATGTTGCCCGCCCACACTTGCTCGCCGCCAAACTTTTTGACTCCGCGCCGCTGCGCGTTCGAGTCCCGTCCGTTGCGGCTGGACCCTTGTCCTTTTTTGTGAGCCATGGAAGGTACCGCTCCCGCTGAAAATGCCCGGTGTGCGTACCGGAGCCTCGTTTGTTTACCGTATCGATCGAATCGCTCTTTTTAGCGGTAAACCCACCGGTAGTCAACCTGCTCTTCGGGCTTCAGGCCGAATCGCTCGATGCCGGGGTGCTCGCGGTAGCCATAGCGGAATTCGTTCTCGTGCTCGTAAAACTTGTCGCCGGGCCGCCAGAAGTTGATCCGCAACGTCTTTTGCAGCAGTTTGCGGCCCGTTCCGATCGGGTCGCCCTTTTTGTAGACGTATTTGTCCCCCTCCTTGGCGTCGACCCACTGGTAGGCGTTGGTCAGGCCTTGGATGTAGATCGAAAAATGGTCGGTCGCCGGATCGATGTCTTCCCAGGTTGCCACGCCCCACAGGCCAAGATCCTGGCCCTCGGGGCTGGGTGGCACGTCACGCTCCATCTCGACCGTGGTGAGTAGACGGGCAGGAGCTTCGGGCAACAATTCTTTGGCGTTCAGCAGGCGGCGCCCGGCGTCTTCACGTCTTTCGATTTCCGGTATCGCCACCGGAATCACCCGGTCCGGATAGGACTTGCCGGTATCCCAGCTCTCAAGCCAAATGCGCGGCGCGAACTCAACGGGTTTGTCGGCAACGACCACCTCCGACTTGACTTCTCCCTCACCCGTCACCGAGCGCGCCACTTCCTTGCCCGTGTTTTTAATTCGATAAAGCAAGTACCAGATCTGCTTTCGGTCAAAGCGACCCTCGCTCGTGGGTACGTCGACCCAGATCATGCGCATCGGCTTGAAACTCAGCTCCAAGCACCAGATGTTTCGGGAGAAGACCACGTTCTTGGCGGGCGAATGCCCCTTGGAAAACGTTCGCTCTCCGAAATCCGGATCAACCGCCAGCACTTCCACCATGTCGTGGCGGCTGAACGTGGCCGACTTGTCGAAGTCGGGTGGAATCGTGATCTCGACTCCCGGTGCGGCTGCGCGAAACCGCCCAGAAGGGAGCGTCGCTGGCGCGCCCTTGATCCTGGCCACCCTCTCTTGAGCCAGTGCGGTGCTACCCGCCATCGCTACCAATGCGCAAACCCCCAGCCGCACGGCCGCGTGGGTAATCAATCGAAACATAGACGGTTCCCGTTGGAACAACGGACATGACGTTAGCAGATCACCAGTCTAGTTCGCCTAAGTCCCTACGGTCAAGGATTTTTGGAGCGGAGAGTCGCGGAGGGCGTACGGAATGCGAGGATTCGGTGGGCGATTGAGGTTGGCTGCTTCGCCACGTTCACTCCCAGGGTCAGCGAGGCGAAGACGCAGGTTCCAGCCGGCCAGAGCTTGAAACACACGACCGCCGACCGAAGAGCAAAGCCAAAACTTCTCTCGCTGACGCGTCGGCTTGGCGTTCGCGACGAAACCAACTCCGAGGAGTTCGTTTCCCGCCGAACACAAGTCCTAGGGGGCGGTCGCCATTTTCTGAGCGCAGTTGATGCAGTAGGGCGTATACGGAAGGGCCTCCAGACGGGCCTCGTCGATCTCCGTCTGGCATTCCTCACAGATGCCGTACGTCCCCTGGTCGATGCGATTAAGCGCGGCCCGCACGTCGGCAAGGATCGTCTCTTCGTTGTGGATGATCTCCAAATCGCCGTCCAAACCTTCGCTGTCACGGTCCGCGTTGTGGGTTGGAACGTGCGACAGGTCACCGCCGTTCGCCTTTTCAGGGACCGACTGAATCAGGTGATTCACTTCGCCCAGCAGGCGGTCTCGAATCTCAAGCAACGTCTGCTTACACTTCTCCATTGCCACCTTACGCATGGTTGTGGATCTCCTTCTGACTCATTGTTCTGTGAGAAACGCCGCAACGGGAAACCGTTGCAGGATCGGGGACGAGTGCAAGAAGCATGCCAGCAATTCTACCATATTCGACGCCGGATGCACGCGACTTGGAAAGTGGTGGAATACGGCATAGTGATTGTAAGGAGGGGCACGACCGTGTCAGGGGAGCACATCGGTGAGCTCCAGTTTCGCGCATTGCGCCGTCAGGCGGGCGTGGCTGATCGTCGCTCTGCTGATCGCAACGCGGCCCGTCCTAGCGGAGGCCGCCGACCGTAGTCAGGCGTCGACGGTCGCCGACCCGGCACGTCAGGCGACGGCCAAACGTCGTACTGCGGGCGTGGAATGGACGTTTCGCGACATCGACGTTCAGGCGCTGCTGGAGAAGCTGAAGCGATTCGGCATTGAGGCGCCCGTTGCTTTGGAAGGGAGAGTCACCGTGCGACTCGCCCTCGCGGTGCCGTGGCGGTCGTTGCTACGGGCTGGCTCCTACGAGATCGACGGGGATGTCAGTGCCAGTCGCCTGACGGTAGCCGGCGTCGAGCTGCAAGCCCTCTCCATGCATCTGCTCTACACCGAGGGGGCATTCGAGCTGACGAAGATGAGTTTCACCTTGCCGAACAAGGAGGGCCGCAGCGGCAGCGTGTCGGGCACGGCCCGCGTGAAGGTACAGCCGCCCGGCGACCTCTCGGCGCAGCTCAAGATCGGCGAGATTCCCTTGTCCAATTTCTTCGACGCGCTTCCCAAGCTAGCCGGCAAAGCAAGCGGTACGGCGGCGGGCCAATTTGCGGGCCAGGTCTCAGTTGCCCACGTGCGCGACCTGGCCGCCTGGCGAGCGCAAGGCCGGCTGGAGTTAAGCAACGTACAGGCATTTGGGCTGCCTCCGCTCGCCGCCTCAACCGAGTTTCAAGTTGCGAACGGCCGCGCGACGGTCACGAATCTGACGGCCCAAGTCGAACAGGCAAGGATCACCGCGTCGGGGAATCTCGCCCTGACGGCGCCGTACAACTTCTCCGCGCGCCTGCGGACCACCATTCCAGACCTGGGGTGGCTGAACAAACTCAGGGCCGACATTCGTCTGCCGGCGGCCATCGCCGGCAGCTTCACGCTTGATGCCGACGCGGACGGTTCGCTCGAACCGAAACGCCTTCGCTTGCGCGGCGCGTTGAACGGCCGCAATCTCCGGGCCGACAGACTCGTAATCGACCGCCTTCAAGTGCCCTACGAAGGCACCTTGGATCGCATGCGTCTGAACTCGGCTCGCGCCGACCTGTACGGGGGCCGGATCGTGGCCAACTTTTCTTTGCCAACGCAGCTTAACGCGAATTTTGGCGTTGGCGTCCGTGTAAGCGACGTTGATCTGGGCGCGCTCGCCTCGGCAGCTCTTCACGACCGCCAGCTTGGGCTAGGTCTGGCGTCCGGCACGCTGCAACTGCAAGCCCCCGTCGCCCGAATAACCGAGCTGGAAACATGGTCAGGAGAGGGGCGATTGGCGCTGCGTCGGGCGAACCTGTACGGTATCGACGTCTCCCAAGTCACCGCCGAAGTCCGCGTCGACAAGGGAGAGTTGGTGTTGGACCGGTTGGCGGCCCAATCGTTGCTCGCCCGGCTGACCGGTTCGGCTCGGGTGGGCCTGGTCGCTCCTTTCGGTTTCGGCACGGCGCTGCGGATGGAAAACGTCGACTTGGCGCAGCTCAACCGGCTGAGCGTGATTCGGCTCCGCGTCACGGTCGGAGGACGAGCAGGCATTTCGACGACGGCCCGTGGCACCTTGCAGCCGTTACGGCTCTGGGCCCGGGGAGGAGTGGCAGCCCGCGGCCTGCGGGCGGAGAACGTCGTCGTCGACGGCCTTGATCTCAAGTACCAGGCCGATTCGGGAAACGATCCCCGCAACCTGGCGAACTGGCAAGCTCGGCTCGACGCAAGTTGGAGCGGGATTCACGCCGATCACGCGACACTCCCTCGTGGTTCCTTGACCGCGGGATTGTCCGACGGAACGCTCGCGATTTCGCGGCTGACGAGCGAAAGCGGCCCGATGCGCATCGACGCTTCTGGACGCGTCCACCTGTTTGCTCCCTACGAGTTCGCCCTAAAGCTTACGGCAAACGACGTCGACGTGGCGATGCTGAACGCTCTTCCGATCCGTCCGCCGCTGGCCGTTGGGGGCGTCGCCAGCGCAACCGCCGATCTTGAGGGGCAGCTCGATCCGCTGAAGGTTGACGGCACCGGAAGTTTTGGCGCCAGGAATCTGCGCGTCGCGGGCGCCTCGATCGACTCGCTAAGCTTCGACTTCGCCGCGAATGACGCCGCGGTCACGCTCTCGCGGTTGTCGCTGGCGGCCTACCGCGGGCGGCTCGACGGCAACCTGACCGTCCCCCTTTCGCAAGCATCTCAGGGAGACGTTGATGTACGCTGGCAGCAAGTTAACGTCGGTCGCGCTCTCGCCGACCTACGGGGGTCTTTAAGCGATGCAATCGAGCGTAGCGAGTTGTCTCGGCTGTCCCACACTTTGGCCGAATTGCGCTTCGAGGGGTGGACGTGGGGAAGGTTCGCCGTCCGGACGCCGGCGGGCAAGCTCTTCGATCCGGCCGCTTGGACCGGCGAGGTCGACATTTCGTTGGCCGAACTGCGTGTCGCCGGTTGGCAGGCCCAAAAGGCGTTCATCCGCGGGCGGCTTGCCGATGGAAAAGCCGACTTAACGCGCCTGGCCTTCGACATCAACCAGGCTCGACTACGGGGATCGGCGAGCCTGGAGTTGGCGCAGCCGTACAAGTTCACATCGAGCATCTCGCTCGGCAACGTGGACCTCGCCGAGTTCAACGACTTGCCCGGCCCGTTGCGGCCGCCGGTCCAGCAGCTTGCCGGCGTGGTGAGCCTTTCACTCGACGTCGGCGGCATGCTCGAACCGCTTGAAATCACGGGGAAAGGGTCCTTAAAGGGTGACGAGCTCCAGGCCGGCGGCGCGAAGGTTGATCACCTGGTCGCCGAAGTCCGTCTCGACCCAAAGCGCCTTACGCTGACCCAATTCCACGCCAGCCTTTACGACGGAAAGATCGAGGGCACGGCCCAGATCGGTTTGAAGGCTGACGAGGCAAGCCGTATCGACCTCGCCTGGGACAAGGTCGACCTGGGCCGGTTTGTGACCGATGTGGCCCGCCTCCCAGTCGGCCTGAAGGGCCAAGTGGAAGGCGAGCTCGACGTCGAGATTCCCGCCGGGCAGTTGGGCCAGCTCACGGCCTGGACCGTTGAGGCGACCTTCGATACGACGCCGATTACGGCCGAATCGGGGGCCGTCGGCCAGTTGCGCGGTCGTTTCGCCTACCGCAACGGCACGTTCGACTACGGCCTCGACGGAACGCTGCTCCGCGGCCGAATGGTGCTTGCCGGCCGCTGGCAGCCGGCCGTCAAATCCGGGGCGAACGAAGGCCGCTTTGATCTATCCGCCGCCCGGCTCGACGCTCTCGCCCCACTGTTCGGCATCGGAAGCACTCTCAGCTCGCTCACCGGGCAGATCAATGTGAACCTCCCTTACCGCCACGATGAAAAAACCGGGCTACCGATCGGCGCAGGAGAGCTGGCCATCGACGATATCCGGCTCAACGATGTGTCGTTGCTCGACGAGGTGCGCGGGGTGGTGCGCTTGGGCGCGGATCGCGTCGAAATCGCCAGCCTTCAGGGCCTGTTTGCCGATGGTTCCTTGACGGCGTCGGCAGTTGCCTTTTTCCATCCGGCGCGTCGCGGTTCGGTCGACCTGGATATCGACGGTGCTGAAATGGCTCAGGCCTTTGCCCCCTGGCACAACCTGGCCTCGAAGCTTCGCGGCACGTTCGACGCACGGTTGCAAGCGTTTTTCGGCGGCCGCCGACCGACGCAGTTGGCGGGCACGGTTTCGGTCCGACGCGCCTCGGCACGAGGCCTCGAATTCAGCGGCCTTCGACTTCCTCTGGCGGGCACCTTCGACCCAGTCAGCGGTCACGGAGCGATCCGACTACACGGCGCCAGCGGTCAGCTTGCGCGGGGGCGTTTTGTCGGCGACTTTGATGTGACCCTGGCGAGCGGCCTCGACCTGAAAGGGCACGGCAAGTTCACTCACCTCGACCTGCGAACTCTGCTGCGGCAAAGCGCGACGGCCCGCCACCTGGCGAACGGAAAGGTCGACGGCCTCTATACACTGGCCGGCCGGAACGTGCGTACGGTCGCCGATTTGACGGGCACGCTCAGGGCCGAGTTGATCAACGCGCAGGCGCTGTCCTTGCCGGTACTTCAGCAAACGCTTCCCTATCTCACGGGCGGCGTGTCCGGCTCCACGACGTTCGACAGCGGCGAACTTCGCGCCCACCTGTCGCGCGGCGCCATCCTTATCGACCGGTTCACGCTCGCCAGCGGCAGCGCCCAGATCTACGCCGAAGGCACCGTCTCGCTGGCGGGACGGCTCGATCTAAACGTGCTGGCCAAAACGGGGCAGCTCAACGCCCGGACGCAGGCCGTCGCGCTGCTGGCTTCGCGGATCGCTCTGTTTGTCTCACCGCCGGTCGCTCTGCTGCTGGAGGTGACACAGTTTCTTTCCAACCAGGTCATCAACCTGGAGATCACGGGCACCGTCCGCTCGCCGACCGTTCGCATCGAACCGCTTCAGCTTCTCGGCCAGGAGGCGGCCCGGTTTTTCCTGTACCAGGCCGTGCCGTAGCACCCTGCGTTCGTCAGAGCGTTGCGAGATTCATTCTGCCTCTTCGATCGGCGTTGTTTGCGTATGGTAGGTCGCGTAAACGCTGTCCTGGAATTTGCTCGTGCCGATCTCCAGCGAGCTGATCTCGGCAGGCAGCGGCTCGGCGTGCCACACCTCACGTCCGTCATACGAGGCGTGCAGATCGACGAAGTGGTAGCGGGCAAACGCATACTGCCAAGGAGGCCCGCCCCCCTTCAGGTTCGCTTCCAGAATCAAGATCACCTCGGGATCGGTGCCGAGCGAGAAACTGAACAGTGCGCCATCGGTCTTCTTGTCGGTCGTCTCGTATCGAAACAGCGGTTGTGTCAGAAGCCGCAGCTCGTCCTTCTTGCCGTTGGAGTCTTCTATTCTGGCCGAAAAATTTCGGGCGAGCATCTTGATCTGCGACGAGCGGCCTCGCGATGTTGGCGGCAGCGCCGGAGCGTCGGGAACGGGCTTGAACGAGATTCCGGACGTCCGCGGGGCCCAGACGCGTTGGCCTTGGTAGGTTGCCGTGAGAGGGCCTGATGCCAGCGAGTGATACTCGTGCTTGCGACGAATTACGTTGGAGTAGCGGTAGGTGAAGATCCGACCGATCGCCTGCGGCCGCCCGTCGAGGAGCCAAACGAAGACGGCGCCGTCCTCGCCCGTGCGTGCCGGATTGCCCCAGTGAAGCAGGGGCTCTTCGTGCAGGGTGAAAGCGGCATCGGGGCGTGCATCGAGACGCAGGACGTATTGTCTGGCGTCGGCTTTGAAATCTTCGATCGTCTTGGCGGCTTCGGACGACGGCCTCGTATCCGCGGGCGCAAGACACGGCTGCTGGCTAAGCGCGGCGGCCGAAATCACAAGGCACAACGAGGCGGACATGCGAGGCACCTCTACGGGGTAGAATCCCTTGAAGGGTCGTTCCACGACGATCGGCCCTGTCATATTAAGACATAACGTCTTGGGTACGCAAGCCTTCGATCGTCGACCAGCGCCTGCGGCGTTGGTTCTCGAAGAAAGCATCTTTGCTCGTGCCGGTCCGCTCGACTTTGCCCGGCGGCGCGAGTAAGATTCCGGCTTTGCCGCACCAGAACGATTCCACTTCAGTGACAGCCGAAGCCCAGCCTCTCGTCGGTGTGATCATGGGGAGTAAATCCGACTGGGAGACCATGCGCCACGCTGACGACGTCCTGACCCGTTTCGACATCCCCCACGAGTGCCGTATCGTCTCAGCCCACCGCACGCCCGCCTGGCTGACGGAATACGCCGCGCAGGCCGAAGAGCGCGGCCTGGAGGTGATCATCGCCGGCGCGGGCGGAGCCGCACATTTGCCCGGCATGGTCGCGGCCCAGACCGTCGTCCCCGTGTTGGGCGTGCCGGTCCAAAGCCAGGCCCTCAACGGGCTCGATTCGCTCTTAAGCATCGTGCAGATGCCCGGCGGAATCCCCGTCGGCACCTTGGCCATCGGAAAGGCCGGCGCGACGAACGCGGCCCTGTTGGCCCTGGGCATCCTCGCCAACAGCCGGCCGGACTTACGCCGGCGCCTGAAGCAGTTCCGCGAGGAGCAGACTCGCGACGTGCTCGGGGATCGCATTCCGTGAACCGTGTTATCCTCCCCGGGGCCACGCTCGGTGTGCTCGGCAGCGGCCAGCTCGGCCGCATGTTCGCCATCGCGGCCCGTCGCATGGGCTACCGTGTCCACACGCTTTCGCCCGAAGACGACACGCCTACCGGACAAGTCGCCGATGTGGAGGTCAAAGCGTCCTACGACGATCTGGACGCGGTGCGGCGGTTCGCCAGCCAGGTGTCAGTGGTTACCTTCGAGTTCGAGAACGTTCCCGCAGAAACGGCGGCGGCCGCGGCCGAATGCTCCGAAGTCCGTCCTGCCGGATCGGTGTTGCACACCACCCAGAACCGGCTCCGCGAGAAAGCCTTTTTAGAATCGAACGGCTTTCCCGTCGCGCCCTTTGCCACCGTACGCAGTGGCGCCGAGCTCGATGGGGCCGTTCGCCAGCTCGGCTTGCCCGCCGTGCTCAAGACGGCTGGCTGGGGTTACGACGGTAAAGGGCAAATTAAGCTCGCGCAGATGGCCGACGTTGCCGGCGCCTGGGGGCGCCTTGGCGCCGCGGAGGCGGTGCTCGAAGCCTGGGTCGATTTCGAGTGTGAGGCGTCGGTCGTGGCGGCCCGGGCTCTCGACGGTTCGTTGGTCGACTACGGACTGATCGCGAATACCCACCAGGATCACATTCTCGACGTGTCGCTGGCGCCGGCCCCGTTGCCGCCGCGCATTGTCGCCGATGCGGTCGCGATGGCGCATGCGGTGCTCGAAAAACTCGAAGTGGTGGGCGTGCTCTGCGTCGAGTTCTTTGTCACACCCGAGGGCTCGCTGGTGATCAACGAGTTGGCCCCACGGCCCCACAATTCGGGGCATCTGACGTTCGACGCGGCCGTGACCAGCCAGTTCGAACAGCAACTGCGGGCGATTTGCGGTTTGCCGCTCGGCTCGACGAGATTGATGTGCCCGGCCGCCATGGCAAATATACTGGGCGACATCTGGCAGGACGGAGAGCCCGACTGGTCGGCCCTTTGCGCCTGCCCCAACGTCAAACTTCACCTATACGGTAAGGCGGCTCCGCGGCCGGGGCGAAAGATGGGGCATTTGACGGCCTTGGCCGACGAGGCGGCGGCGGCGCTGCGCGACGTGCTTGCAGCCCGCGAGGTGCTGCGGCCGCGGCGGAGCGGCGGATGATAACCGACGACTCGCGGGCGCCGTTTTGTGACGCAGGCGTCCACGTGCGAGCGACACATCTCGCCGAGCCATGCAGACGGCGACCGGTAGCCGCCGTGGTATAATAGTTAAGTTGGCCCGGTCGTTGCCGGCCGGGCATTGCGGTACCGCAGGCAGATTCATGGCGAAACGGCAGAACATCGACTCAATCTTGAAGGACTGGAATTACGAACCGGGCGAGGTTGCCGCGCGGATCGTGCGCGGATCGGATGGACGCGATGTGTTGCAAATGCGGATCGACATGGGCCTGCTGCAGCTTGAGACAGACGGACGGCCTGACGGCTCCAAACCCAGCGGGGCCGAGACGTACTTCGACTACTTGCTCGCCCTGGCCGTTCATGAAGGCGAAGAGTTCGTGCTCAACGAGGAACAGTGCAACGAAGCAGACCGTGAGTTCGTGCAGTATTACCAGCGACGAATCTGCTGGCTGGCCCTGCGAGAGTTCCGCCGCGCGGTGCGAGACGCCGACCACAGCCTGGCCTTCATGGACTTCGCCCGTCAGCACTCGCCCAACGAAGAGTGGACGATGTCTCACGAGCAGTACCGCCCGTTCATCCTTTTCCACCGCACACAGGCCGCCGCCCTGGCGGAACTTGAGGACCACGGCCCGGAATCGGCCATCGAGCAGATCAACCAAGGGCTGAGTCGCATTCGCGACTTCTACTCCGAGATGGGAGCCGAGGAGCGGTACGAAGATGACGAGCTGGTCGAGCGGTTGAACCAGCTTCGTGAATCGCTGCGAGACCACTACAACATCGGCCGCACCCTGCAGGAACAGCTCGACGACGCGGTCGCCAGCGAAGAATACGAGCTGGCCGCCCGCCTGCGCGACGAGATCGCAAAGCGAAATCGCACGCTGTAGGCTCTCTCGCGGGGCGGCAACCAAAAGCTCGGTTACCGAGCCGCTTCCGGCAGGTCGATAAGATAGGCACTTCCATCAGCGCTGCCGACCGCGATTCGTGTCCCATCGGGCGAGTAAGAAGCGTAGTAGGCGACGCCCGGCATCTTGTGCGTAAACAACGGCTTGCCGCTGGCCAGATCCCAGACGAACAGGTGACCGGCGTACCCGGAAGAGAGCAAGCGAGTGCCGGCCGGGTTAAACGACACATGATAGATGTGGTCGACGTGGCCCGAGATCGTTTGCTTGACGGACCCCGCCCCCACGTCCCAGAGATGAACGACCTTGCCCAGCCCGGCGGCGGCGACCGTTTTGCCGTCGGGGCTGAAGGCGACGCTGTAAATCGGCGCATCGGTGCCAGTGAAACGGGTCAATTCGCGGCCGCCCAACGCATCCCACAGCCGCACGGTCATGTCGGCCCCGCCTGACACGAGCAGGCTGCCATCGTGGTTGTAGGCGAGCGTGTAGACCGAGCCCTGATGGCCGGTGAGCTGGCGGATTTGGTTGCCCCCGGCGGCGCTCCAGATGCGGATCGTCTGGTCGGCGCTGGCCGAGGCGATCGATTGACCGTCGGGACTGATCGCCACGGCGTACACCTGCGAGCCGTGCCCCTGGAGCGTCTTCGTGGGGCCGAAGGCCGCGTGCCTCCAAAGTTTGACGGCGTTGTTTCCGCCGGCGCTGGCCAGCATCTTGCCGTCGGGCGTCCAGGCAACCGCGGTCACGGGTGCCACGCCCACAAATTCTTCCACCAGCTTGCCGTCCGCCGCGGCCTGCACCCGAAGATGGTTGTCGGCGCCGCCGCTGGCCAGAAGCTGGTTGTCGGCACTGAAAGCGAGCGATTGCACCGCAGCGGGGGTGGTGACGGCTCGCACGAGTTTGGCGTCGCCGAAATTCCACACGTAAACCTTCTGGTCGGCGCCACCGGCCGCGAGCTGACTCGAATCGGACCGCACCGTTGCAGCGAGCAGCGGCCCTTCACTTCCGGCAAACTCGCGGACCTTGGTGCCATTGCCGTCCCACAAGCGGGCCATTTTGTCGTCGCCCACGGTGACCGCCGAGCCGTCGGGTGACAGGCACAGATCACGGGCCGCCCCGGTGTGCGCCGCCATGACCCGAACAGCAGCGACGTTCCACGTCCGTACGCTTTTATCGGCCGAGCCCGACACGATTGTTCTGTTGTCGAGCGCAAAGGCCAGCGCGGTCACCGATGCTTTATGGCCCGCGTATTGTTCCAGCTCTAGGCCGCTCGCCAGATCCCAGAGCCGCACGAGCCCGTCATCGCAGGCGGTGACGACTCTTAAGTTGTCCGTACTGATGGCCGCAACCCTCACCGTTTTCCCATGGGCAAGCAAGATCGGCTCCGCTTCCTTGGTCCCTGGCTGGGCGTTGAGGTTCCAGACTCGGACCGCGCCGTCGGCGCCGGACGCGGCCGCGCGGGAACCGTCGCGAGAGATATGGACTGCCATGACCGGTTCGCTTTGGCCCGGCAGCTCGCGCAGCGGTTGGCCGTCGGCGACGTTCCACAGGCGAACGAGCTTGTCGGAGCCGCCGCTGAGCAACTGGCCGCCGTTGGGAAGCCAGGCGAGCGAGGTGATCCCCGCCGGGTGAGCCGCGATGGCTTGCACGGCAGCCGTTTGAAAAATGTGCGCCCGGTTGTCGGCGCCGGCGGCCACGAGCGTCTTGCGGTCTGGCGAGAAAGCAACCGCGGCGGCTGCACCGTTGGGCGTGACGAACGACTCCCATAGCCGGCCGCCCATGTCCCAAACGCGCACTATGCCGTCCGCCGCGGAGGTTGCCAGCTTCTGGTTGTCGGCGGTGAAGCTCATACCGCTGACGGCAGCCGGATGGACCGGAAGCGTCCCGGCTGCTGTGCCGTCGGCCGCTTTCCAAAGCTTAACGCCGTTGTCGGCACCGGCCGATGCGAGCAGCGTTCCGTCTGGGCTGGTGGTCACGGCCGTGATGGGCGAGCCGTGTTCGATGGTACGAAGCAAGCTGCCGTCCGCTGCGTTCCAGACAAACAACTTGCCGTCGGCGGCGCCCGCGGCCAGTTGCGTGCCGCTGGGAAATGCGATTTGAATCACCGCCCCGGTCGGTCCGGCGAGCGTGCGTGACTCTTTGTTGTCAGCCGTGTTCCATTGCTTCACCATCCCGTCGGCCGACGCGGAGGCCACCTCGGCGCCGTCCGGGCGGAAGGCCACAGCCCTTATCTCGGCGGCGTGACCGTCAAGCTGGGCGAGTTGTTTCCCGTCCCCTGCGCTCCAAATGCGCACCGTCCTGTCGGCGCTGCCGGTGACGAGCCGTCCGCCGTCCGCCGCCCAGGCCACCGAGTTAACTTTTTCCGCGTGGCCGGCCAGGGTAACCACGGTCTGGCCGCTCGCCAGGTTCCAGAGCCGCACGGTGTTGTCGGTGCTGGCGGTGGCGACAAGCTGGCCGTTAGGGCTGACCGCCACGGCGCGCACCGGCTGCGTGTGGCCTTCCAACAGGCGCGTCATGGGGAGCGGAAGCTGCCAGACGCGGAGCATGCCGTCGCCGCCGGCCGAGGCAAGTTGCTGATTCTGGGGCTGAAACGCCAGGGCATGAACCGGGCTCGCCGAGCCGAGCACGCGCGACCTGTCGGCTCCATCGGCAACGTTCCAAAGCTTGATGGTGCCGGTCGCGGTCCCGCCGGCCGCCATCGCGTTGTCGGGGCTTAAGGCGACGGAAGTGAGCGGTGCCGCCGCGCCCTCCAAGCTGCGCACGGGCTTTGCCGAGGAATCGTGTACCCGCGCTATTCCGTCGACCGCGCCCGTGACGAACATCTTGCCGTCGCTCGAAACGGCAACCCCCGTTACCTCCGCCGGCAAATCAGCGGCCACTCGCGGCATCGCCGGCAGCTGCCAATAACGAAGGGTTCCGTCGCCGCTGGCCGAGAGCAACAACTGATTGTTCGGATGAAAGGCCAGGCCGGTCACCGGCCCGCCGGGCGAGTTCAACTCGCCTTGCGGCGATCCATCCGCCAGATTCCACAGCCGCACCGTCCCCGTGCGGTCGGCGCTGGCGATCTGCTGGTTGTCCTTGCGAATCGCCACGCGGGACAACTCGGCCGCATGTCCTTCGAGCGTACGGATGAGCTTCCCGTCGGCGCGCTGCCAAAGCTTCACGGTCCGATCGAGGCTGGCCGAGGCGATGACGCTGCCGTCCGAATTCAGTGCCAAACTCTGCACTTCGCCGACGTGTCCGGCCAGCACGTTTGTCGGGTCGGGGACGATCATGTCCCAAAGCCGCACCGTGTTGTCGCGCGACCCGGAGGCGAGCAGCGTGCCGTCGCGGCTGATATCGAGTGCCAGCACCTGCTGCTGGTGTCCGGTGAGCGTGCGCAGCTCGCGGCTTGTGGCGACGTCCCACAACTTGACCGAGAAATCGAAGCTGCCGGTCGCGAGAATCTTGCCCGACCGTGCGAACTGCACGGAGCTGACGGCCTGGGTATGTCCGGCGAACACTCCCGGTTTCGGCATGGGAGCCTGTTGTGCCGATGCCGCCTGCACGAGTCCAACCAAGAGCAACGAGCCAAGGGATACGCAGCGAGAGTTGTTCAACGTTCACCTCTCAAAACTTGACGATCGGGACACGAGCGTCGTTTGAACACAATGCCGACGTCGTCTTTCGCTCCGCGAAAGGCGACCATGAGCAGCGGCAGGGCGGTTTCAAACAAAGCCCGACTTGCGTCCAGGTTAGCATGCAGCGGCGTTGTTTTCACGACGCGTAAAACCTTACCGCCCCCGAAGTGGCTCCCCACGCTCCGCAATGCTCCCGCCGTGAGCACGTCCTCGTCACGGTATGCCCGGGCCAATTGCGAGGTACAATCCTGCCGTAGCAATGTACATTTCGACGGCGCGAGGAGTCTGATAGCGAATGCTGAGTCCCGCGGCGACGCGGCGGCGTATCTCGCGGCTGCTGATTCCGATTTGCGGCATATCCACCTGGTGCGCGCGTATCTCGGCGAGTCGCTCTTCCGCTACCAACGCGGCCAGCGCCTCGTAGACGGGCGGGGGGCTGCCGGGACGGGCCACAGCCACCGGCAGCGCCAGACTGCAGATTCGAGCTGGTTCGCGCCAGCGCGGCAAATCGGCGAGCGAGTCGCCGCCGAGCAAAAAGAAGAGCTCTCGCGAGCGATCTTCGGCCACCAGTTCGCTCAGTGTATCGACCGTGTAACTTACCCCTCCCCGTTCCACCTCGCGCGTACAGACTGAGAACGCCTCGTGTCCCCCGATGGCAAGTTGCAACATCTCGATGCGCTGCCCTGCCGGCGTCAGGTTGGAACGCTGCTTGTGCGGCGGCTCCGCGGCCGGCACAAACCAAACGGCGTCGAGCCGGCACTGTTCGCGGCAGTATTCCGCCAGGAGCAGATGGCCGAGGTGAACCGGGTCAAACGTTCCGCCGAATAAACCGAGACGCATGGGGGCAATTCATGGTTGAGATCGAAATCACGGCCGCCAGGCCGCCGGAGCTTGCACCATGGAAAGCGTATCGTAGCGACCGCGAGGCCGCCTAGTACTCTTTCCGGGTTTGGGAGTCTCGAGTTCGATGTGCATCATCGTTTACCAGCACTAGGCGACTCTTGGCCCTAACGGCCGACGAGTTAGAATGTCGGTCGGCGTCATTTCGCGCGTCCCAGCCTTAGACCCAAAAATGGCACACCGCGCTTTAGACGACGAGTGCGAGCTGTATTGCGTCGAGATCCGGACCAACCATTGGCGGGAATTGGTGGAGTGGTACAAGAACGCCCTGGGGATGCAAAGCCTGCTGCGAGTCGAGGAGGAACAGTATGCGCTGCTCGCGGCAGGTGGGACGAAGTTGGCCATCGTCGGCCATGAGACCACCGGCGAGCGAAGCCCACGTTGGACGCTCGCCTTTGAGGTAGCCGACCTGAACGTGGCCGAAGCGCGACTCGAAGGAGCCGGGACGGAGGTCGGGCCGCGCCGCCTGCATCCAGAAGGTTTTACGACCGTGGCGGTGATCGATCCCGACGGCAACCGGGTGCGAATCTTCACCTGGCCGAAGTAAGGCTTTCGACTTCTTAGATGCCACAGCGCTTAGCGCTCAACTATGCATCCGCGCAAAGTCGTCGCCCAGTTCGATGATGGCGGCTTCCGCCTCGGACAATGCTTCAAGCCGCAAACGCACTTCGCCCTCGCTCGCAAACAGCCCCGCCAACTGCACGTAGGTGGAATGATGCCTTGCCTCCGACTCAAAGAGGCTCTGATAGAACGCGGCCAGCGAGCGATCGGAGAGCCGGTCTTTGAGCAAGGCGAACCGTTCGCATGAGCGGGCTTCGATGAGCCCGGCGATCAGCAGCCGGTCGACCGCCTTTTGCGGCTCTTGCTTTCGCACGAGTTCAGCCAGCCGCGCCCCATAGCTGCTGGGCTTCAGACGGCGGAAGCGGACGCCGCGCGATTGCACCAGGTCGATCACCAGCCGGAAGTGATCGAGCTCCTCGATGACGATCTCCGAAAGAGCTTTGACCAGCTCGACCTTGTCGACGTAGGCGAAGACGAGGTTCATGGCCGTCCCGGCGGCCTTTTTTTCGCAGTGGGCGTGGTCAATCAGAACCTCGTCGAGGTTCGCTTCCACGGTCGCCAGCCAGCCTGGCGAGGTGCTTGTCTTGAGATTCAGCATCGGGCAAGAAAACCTGCACCAAGCGCGACATCATCAGCCCACTTGGGGCTCCGGGCCTTCTCCCGAGCCGAGCGCCGATTCTTCGGCCATCGACTCCAGCATCTGGCGGTCGGCACGGTCATGGAAACCCAGCAAGAACACCAGCGCGGTTGCGGCCGCCATCGCCGCGGGCCAGAGCCAGACGGCTTTCCACTTGTAGGCCTGCGAATACCGCCAGTCGGCACGGTCGACGCCCCCGTCCTTGTTCCGGTCTAGCGAGTAGAGGGCGCTGCGGATCGACAGCCCGTCGTAGACCAGGTCCTCCGCAGAAGGCTCCGCCTTTTTCTGCTCTCGCCACTTCTCGGGAACTTCCGCCGCTTCAATTCGTCCGTCTTTGTTGGTGTCGTTTTCCTGGGCGAAATCGCGAGGCTGCTCCTGTTTGCTTTCCGGCTGGAGCCACTGGCGTACCGTGGCCGACAGATCGAGGTACTTCCAGAATCCCGTGTTTTCCTCCTGCGAGCGCCAGGCCGGCAGGACGGCCTTGCCGGCGGGCTTCCCGTCGGGCGTCGTCACGGCGACCCGAAAGGGCGGATACCTGTTGACGATGTAACCGGCCGTCATATTGCCCAAGAAGATCCCCACGCCGAGCGTGACAAAGGCGATGAAACTCTGGGCGCTCGCGCGAAGGTGACGCGGCGCTTTCTGGTCGACGTAGATCTGGCTGGCGACAAAAAAGAAGTCGTAGCAGACGCCGTGCAGCACGAGCCCCAGCAGCACCCAATTGAAATCCAACGTTGAAAAACACCAGTAGCGCGCCACCCAGGCGAGCATGCCGACAAGCAGCATATATTTCACCCCCAGCCAGCGGATGAAAAAGGGCATGGCCGCCATGAAGAAAATTTCGGAAATCTGACCGGTTGTTTGCAGGGCTGTTGGCGACGGCATGTCGGTCTCGGTCAGAAACTGATTGGCGAACGAGTAGTAGAAGGCTAGCGGAATGCAGATCAAGAACGAACAGACGACGAACAGGGCAAAGGACGGCTCACCCAACAGGCGGACCGCACCCAGGCCAAAGACGTCGCCCGTCGCCTCGCCGCGCTTCGGCGGGGTGTGCGGAAGGCTCAGGCAATAGAATCCCAGCAGGATCGAACAAGCGCCGGCCAAATCGAAAAAGGTCTTGTTTTTCCCGCCCAAAAGAACACCGACAACCAGGCCCGCCGCGATCCAGCCCAAGGTGCCCCACACGCGGATCGCAGGAAACTCCTTCTCCGGGTCGCGGATGTTGAGGAAAGAAATCGAGTTCGTCAAAGCCAGGGTCGGCATAAAGCAAACCGCATAGCCGAGCATCACCGACATCAACTGAGCGAAGCCTTTCTGTTCCGCGGCGGCAATCAGCAACCCACCGCCGACCAAGTGCAACAGGGCGAGAATCTTTTCGGTGGCGAAAAAGCGATCGGCAAAGTATCCCACAAACAAGGGAGAGACCATCGCGGCGATCGCCGTCGTCGAGTAGACCCACCCAATCTGCTCGGGAGAGAACCGCAGGGTTTCGCCCATGTATCCGCCTGCGGACACACCCCAGGAGCCCCAGACGAAATACTGAAGGAACATCATGACGCAGAGGCGCAGGCGAACGTTGCTCATGGCGAGGCCTTGATGATGAAAAAGAACAGCGCTAGGAAGACGAAGTTGCCGAAGTGGTCTATCTTAGGAGCGGCCCAATGACGGCGAAAGTGGCGATCCCCGTTTCTCGCTGCTTGTCGTCAGGCAGTCAGAGGGGGTGGCGTGGCCGCAAACTGGGCGAAGGCGTCGGCCTTGATGACCTCGTCGTGAGTGAGGGGGACGAACATCCCTCGCAACCGCGAGCGAAGGATCACTCCTTTCTCCAACGGCCTGCCAAACAGCGGCGTGCTTAATCGAACCTCCCCCGGCGTCTCTGCGAGCAACGGCGCAAGCACGTCATCGGGATGAATCATCTCGATGTACGACAGGCCTAGCCCAGGAAACTGAGCCAGACAGGTGTGTCCCGACGAACTCCACGTAACGTTTTCAGGGGTGGCCAGTGAGGTGCGCGCCTCGAGCTCGGGGCGGGTGTCGAGAAGGCTTGTCTCGACCGATACCACGAGATCGACGTATGGACACACGATCGACCCTATGTGGATCAGCCCAGTTCGCCAGTCCACTCCGACCGCAAAGGGACGGCCGTCTGTCTGCGGGTATCGCACGATCAAATCCCCGGCGCGTGTGTAACAATCGACTACGGCGTGGGGCCGGACGGCGTCGATCGCCACCCCAAGGAACTCGCAGCCGGCGAATTGTCGTTGGTCAACCGACAGATCGTGCAAGCCGCGCGAGGGGCGCCGCAAATTGATAACGGCGCGCAAGGGGCCACAGAGCAGTGTGGCGCGATCCGCTTGCAATTCCCACGTGACTTCGCTCATTCCTGTCTGAGCGAGGCATAAAATAAAAAACCCCGCCGCTCACAGCGAAGCGAGACGGCGGGGCCGGAACAGAGAAGAGGCCGAAATACTGAGAACTAGGTTCCTCGGATACGATAAAGATGAGTCACACTTTCTCTCGGCTGCTCATCTCCTCTTGACACCGTTGATCATACCAACTCTTCAGCCGGTGTCCAGCTTTTTGTTTGAAAAATATTAGGTACGGTGGAAATCGAGGGGGTTGGTGCTGCTGAACCCCTCTGCAGAGTATCTCCTGCGGGAGAGCCGGTCGTCTGCCTGCCCGATGCCACGGGTCCTTGGATCAACGCTATAATCGGGCAATGCAAAGGGCGGATCCTTGTCTCATGGGTATCGACTTGAATGCAATTGCTGAGTTTCGGAAGGTTTGCGAGGAGTCGGCTAAAGCGGGCGGAGAAGTGCTTCTGGATTGGGCCGGTCGTTTCCACGTGAAGGAAAAGGGTCGCTCCGATCTGGTGACCGAAGCCGACGTCGCGTCACAAGAAGTGATCCGCAACAGGCTCCTGGCGGCTTTTCCCGGACACGGCTTCTTGGCCGAGGAGAATGAGCAGATCGCCAGCCGCGAGGACGGCTTGCGCTGGATCGTCGATCCCTTGGACGGAACGATGAACTACGTCCACGGCATGCCCAACTACTCGGTTTCAATCGCGCTGGAACAACGGGGCACCGTCCTGGTCGGCACGGTTTACGACCCGGTCAGCCGCGAGTGTTTCTCGGCCGTTCGGGGACAGGGCGCTTGGTTAAATGACCAACCCATTCGGGCGAGCGTGACGACATCCCTGTCCGAAGCTCTTGTCGCGGTTAGCTTTGCAGCTCATGTGCGGCGCGGGGACCCGGAGATCGCCGAATTCATCGAGGTTATGTTGCAGGCCCAGGGCACGCGCCGGATGGGCTCCTCGGCATTGAATCTCTGCTACCTGGGGGCCGGCCGGTTCGACGGCTATTGGTCGAGAGCCACCAAGGTCTGGGATATCGCGGCCGGCGCACTCGTCGTCAGCGAGGCTGGCGGAGTAATCACGGCCTTTGAAGGCGGACCGTTAGACCTGAACCGTCCCCAATTTGTCGCAGCCGCAACCCCCCAACTGCACAGCGAGTTGCGCTCGGTGCTTCTAGGGGAGTTGCCGGCTGGGTAAACTGGAAGGGGTTCGGTCAAGTCATTTGCGGACGCAGCGGCCAGTTCTGCCGTGTTGGTCCATCGGGTTGCGCCCTACTTAGTCCGCGGCGTTGCGATGCCGCGTCCGGAACACGCAGGGAAGGAACGAACGGCCTTGCGGATAGATCGTTTGAGGCTCTGTACGTCGACACTTGCCCAACTCCTGTTGCTGGTTTGGCCATTGTGCGCGCAGACCCCCAGCCCCTCCGGGAAAGCCGACAGGGAAGAGAAGCCCGCGGGGCGCAGCCCACAAGCCGTCGAACGGGTCGAGCCGGACATCTACTACACACGTGACAAAAACGGCGAACTTGTCCCACTGCTGACGGAATCCCTCGAGGATATCAGAAAGCTGCTCGAGCGGCGCGACGGGGTCCAAGCGGCACCGCGAGCAAGCTTTCGGGTGGAACGCCTAGTCATCTCTGCCGAGGCGGTAGGCGACAACGCCACCTTGTCGGCGGAGCTTTCGATCGTGGCCAGCGATCCCGGCTGGGTACGCGTGCCGCTACGCTTAGGACAGCTTTTTCTCACACAACCTCCCGAATTCGCGGACGAGGGGGAGCATTACGTCGACTTCGAGAACGAAACCCGCGAATATGTCGCCTGGCTTCGCGGAAAGGCCGGGCAATCGCACCGCCTCTTGCTGCGCGGTCTGGCGAGACTCGAAAGCGACGGAAGTCAGACACGACTGCGGCTGAGCGCTCCGCGTGCCGTGTTCTCCGAGATTCGATTCCTCGTGCCGGTACCCTCCGCGACGGGACAGATCGCGTCTGGCGGGGTGCTGGCGGAAACCCAGCGGGTCGGGGGCGGCACGCAGTTTCGCGCCACCGGGCTCGCCAACGACTTCCTGCTCTCGTGGCGCCAGGCGGACGCCCGCCAGGTTGAGTCGCCGACCGTATTCTCTGCCGACAGCCAGATTCGCTCGCACGTCGACCACGGCGCGGTCGACACCAGCGCCACATTAAGCGTGAACGCCTTCGGACGGGAGTTCGCCGGATTTCGGGTCCGTTTGCCTCGCGGGGCGACGCTCGTCCCCGCCGATCAGCCCGACTACTCCGTTACCCAGATCGCCCCTGGGCCCGATGCACCCAAAGACGAGCGCGGCGTCGTCGAGGTGAAGCTGAAAACCAAGTCCTCGTCTGCGGTGAAGGTCGAGATCAAGACGAGGCAAGGTTACGATTCGGCGAGGGAAGGCGCTTTCGAGTTGGGGGGATTTGAAGTGCTGGGGGCGGCGCGGCAGTCGGGTTTCCTGGCCGTTTACGCGAGCGACGACTGGCAGGTGGCGTTTACCGACCGACAGGGTGTGTTGCAGACGGACGAGTTGCCGAGCGGCCTGAGCGGCGACGACGTCGTAGCCGGCTTCAACTACTTCGGGCAGCCCTATTCCTTAGCGGCACGGGTCTCCCCGCGGCAGTCACGGACCAGCGTCGATCCGACCTACGTGGTCGAAGTTGCTCCCCATCACCTGCAGCTTGAAGGATCGCTGAAATACCATATCGCCGGTGCGAAGGTGCGCACCTTCTCCATCGAACTGGGCGACTGGCAGCTCGATCAGTCCAGTCTCGAGCCCGTGGCGCTCGTCAACGCCGCCGCCTTGGTGTTCAGCGGGGGGAATTCGGTCCTGATTCCGCTCAAGCAGGGTGCCACCGGGGATGTCGAGTTGAAGCTGAGGGCGCGCAAACCCATTCCGGCGGAAGCGGACACCATTTCCTGGAGCATGCCGCGGGTGGCCGCCGACTCGGTCGGTTCGACCGACTTGGTGGTCATCGCCGAGGACAACGTGGTTCTCACACCGCGGCCCGCCGAAATGTCGGGACTGTCGAGCGCGCCTCCCAACCCGAACGTCAAACTTGCGGCACGCCAACAAGCGCCGTGGTACTACCGCAGCGACGTGCCCGATCCACGCTTCGTGGCCGGCCTCCACGTAGCAAGCCGGCGTCTGACAAGTCATGTCGAGTCGCAAGTCAACCTTGTTAACGGCTCGTTCAAAATCAACCAGAAGATCGTCTGCGCCGTGGCCTATGAGGCGGCAGACTCGCTCCTGCTTGTCATGCCGCCCTCCCTGGCCAAAACGGGCCAAATATCGGTTGCCTGGCAGAAAGGTCCCTTATCGCTCGACCCAGCGCCCTCCGAAGAGGCCGGCGGCGAGTTGGCCGGCATGCGCGTGCGATTTCCCGAGCCGCAATCAAGCCAGATCGAGCTCGACATTTCCTACGACTGGCCGGACGAAGCGCTCGGCGAGTTGCTCGCCCGCGCGGCGACCGTCCGAACGGAAATCCCTCTGGTCATGCCGGGTGAGGGTGAATGCACATCGAACAAACTGACGCTGCTGGCATCGCCTCGCCTGCACCTGGAGCCGGTTGATAAGGAATGGACGCTCGACGAAATCGCGCCGCACGAAAGCGACCGTCGTCAGCGCCTCGTTTTTTCCAATTCGCAGCCCCGAACGACGCTGGCTCTGGGCGTCAGTCCGCAGCCAAGTGAGGTCAACGATTCGCTTGTTGTGGAACGTGCGTGGATCCAAACCTGGCTGACCGACGAGCGGAGATTCGACCGCGCAGTATTCCGATTCCACACGCGAGAGAACCGCTTGCGTCTGCGATTGCCGCCCGGGTGCGTGACAGAGAGCTTTCGTCTCGACGACGACGCGGACGTGACCGTGCTCGCCGGTGAGTCGCCTGAAGAACACGTTTTCACCTTGCCCGATAGTGGCGCGCCGGATGCCTCGCATGTGCTGGAGGTGACCTGCCAGGTGGAAAGCCGGCCGGCCGGAGCAGGGCATTTTTCCCTGACCCTACCGGAGTTGGTCGGCCCGGCCCGGCAGGTTTACTGGCAACTTGTTCTGCCGCGCAGCGAGTATCTTGTAAGTGGCCCGCCGGATTTGGTGGACGATTTCGCCTGGGTCTTCAACGGCCTGGGGTGGTCACGACAACCGCTCCTCGAGACCGGGGAACTGGAGGCCTGGAGCGGATCGCGGGAACAGGAAGGTCCCCTCCCCTCGCTTGTCAACACCTATCTGTTCAGCGGGCGGGCGCCGCCGGCACACGCTGAAATCACGACCGTGTCGCGTCCGTTTTTGGTGCTCGTCCCCTCCGGCCTGCTGCTCGCCGCCGGGCTGACCGGGATCTATTTTCCGCCGGTGCGCCGCCCGGCTTCGCTGTTTGTCGCCGGAGTGGGAGCTCTTGCCGTCGCCGCCCTCTGGCCCGACATGTCGCTGTTGGCTGCCCAAGCCGCGGTCTGGGGAGGCGCACTCGTCGGGCTGGCCGCCGTGCTGGAACAGAGGTGGCGAAGGCGGTCGGCCCCGGTTCCCTTGCGGAACAGCCCCAGTTCGATCGTCAGTCGCAGTTCGACGCATAGCTATCCGCGGGCCGGCGCTCCCGCCGGTCTTTCTACGCAAACCGCGGCGCTGGCGATCGACCTGGGAACCGAGGCGAAAACATGATCGGACGACGATCTCGCCCCCACCCTTTACGCTGCGATTTGCTCTCGCGCGGCGTTCTAGCAACGGCGCTGGCGGCGGGCCTTTGGGGCCGTGTGGCGCCGGCGGAAGAGAACTCGGTGGAGAGGCCGCTCCAATACTCGCGTTATTTCGTCCCCGAAGACCAGCCGAAGGATTGGCCCCGACGCGATGCGAAATACATCCCCATCGAAGAGGAGGAATTTGAACGGTTGATCAAAGCGGCCGATTCGGCGCCGCTTGGCCGTGCCATGCCGAGGGGCGGGCAGGTGACAAGGGCCGTCTACCGCGCTGAGTTGGCCGAGCCCGATCTTCTTCGCGGCGAAGCACGGTTGGAGATTTCACGGGCCAACGATCGAACCGTGTTGTTGTCGCTCGCTCCCTTTTCCCTGGCGGTCTCCGATCCGCGATGGGACGATGACACGAAGGCCACCCTTGGGGTGCAGCCATCGGGTAGACAGGCCGTGCTCGCCGACCGCGACGGGACGCTCGTCTTTAACTGGTCGCTGCGCGGCCGCCGCGATTCCGGCGGTTCGCTTTTGTTTGTCGTTGAGCTGCCGGCCGCCGCCCTGGGACAAGTCGATCTGCAATTACCCGCCTCGGTCGTCCCCACTCTTGCCGACGGCATCGTGATCAGCAGCGACGACGAGCGGCGACAGGGGAAATGGCGATTTGAGCTCGGCGGGCGAACTCTTGTCTCGCTGAAGCTCGACGCCAAGGACCCTCCGGCACGCTCGCGCCGACTGGCCCTTTTGCAGGAGAAAACGACGTGCCATCTTTCGCCAGTCGGAGCGGACATCATGGCCCAGTTGAAGCTTGACGTGCATCGCGAGCCGTTGCGTCGGCTGAACGTCGATCTCTCTTCGCCGCTGCGCGTCGTCAGCGTGCAGTACGGCGGCGTTGAGCTCCCCTGGTCAACCTCGTCCGGGCCCTCCGGTGAGACAAGCGTCTCCGTCGATTTTCCCGAGCCGCTGCTCGGTCCCGGGCGCCTGGTAAGCGTCACCGCGTTGGCGCCGTTCAAGATCGACACGCCTTGGAAGGTGCCGCGGATGCACGTCCGCGACGTGACCTGGCAGGAAGGAGATATGACCCTCTTTGTGCCGGCAACCCTGGTGCTGGACTCTCTCCTGCCGCGCGGCTGCCGGCAAACCAAGGTTTCGCAGGTCAGCGTGCCTGCGTCCGGCGATAGCGTCGACCTGCAGTTGTTCTCCGCGGACGCCACGGCCGAAGTCCAGGTCTCGCGACGGCGGCAGAAGGGGAGTCTCGCCAGTGGAACGACGATCCGCTTTGCGCCCGACGCGGTACGGGCCGAGTTTCGTGGTCGCTTTGAATCCGTCGAGGGGGAGGCATTCCTGCTGCGCGCCGGGATCCTTTCGGGCTGGCAAATTGACTCGGTGACCGCCGATCGGCCGGGCGCCTTGGCGAGTTGGTCGATCGATCGGTCGATCCGCCCCGCCGCGTTGATCGTCCAGCTTGCCCAGCCCGTCACCTCTTCGCAGCCGCTGGAGTTGCTTGTCACGGCACGACGTGCGCCGGCGCCGGACGGCCGTTATGCCGGCGCCGTGCTCGGGATCCTCGACTTCCAGGGAATCACTTCGCGCCGCCGGTTGTTGGCCTTTGAAACGTCGGTCAACCAGCGATTGGCCCTGGACGGGAGCGATCCTCCCCGCTTTGAGCCGCGAACCTCCCTAAGCGACGCTGAGCGGGGACTGCTCGCCTCGGCGCTCTCCGACGTATATCTGCCGCTCGACGCGGATCGAGCCGATTTTCAGTTGGTCATCGAGCAACAGACGCCGCGTTACAAGGGCGAGCTCTATGTAACGGCCGACGTCGTGGGGCGGCGGCTGAACGAATCGTATCGAATCCGCTGCCAGCCCGACGGATCGCGCGTCGATCAGTTGCTGGTCGCCCTTAGCCAGCCGCGCGAGGGAGAGCTGCGCTTTCGCGGTGAACTGTCTCCCCGCGGCGAGCAGGCGGTCGGCGAGGTGACCGCCGAGCGCCTGTCGCCGCAACAACAGACGGCCCGCGGCCTACCTAACGCGGGTGAGGTCTGGCTGGTGCGTCTGCCACGCGAGATCGATCGGCCGTTTGAACTTGTGGCAACTCGTTCGGAGGATTTCGATGAGGTGGTAGTGGCGGCTCTGGTCTCGCTGCCTGAGGCGGTCAGCCAGCAAGGCGTCGTCGAAATCCGATGCGAGCGAGAACCGCCGCTGGTCGAAAGCGCCGACCGCTTGGAACCAATTCCTCGAAGTTCGTCCTACGACGGGCAGCCGGGAACGTTGTGTGCCGCTTTCCGCTACGATCCGCTCGACGAAATCGCGGGCGCGCCGCCTCAAGCCCTCACGCTTCGCAGAGCGCCGAACGCCGACCAGCCGGCGCTGGCAACCGTTTGGCGGCTACGACTAGGCTCGCAATTTGCCTCGCCGGCGGAGTCGCGGCACCGCGCCTTCTTCGACCTGGAGATCCGCGGCAAGCCGCAGCTCGCGCTTCGGCTTCCGAAGGGCGCCCGATTCGTCCGCGCTCAAGTCGACGGCAGGGTGGCCAACGCTTCAGTCGACGCGACGAACGTGTCCATCCCGTTGCCTGCCCACCGCCGGTTCGCCGTCGCGGTAGTGGAATTCGCCGTGCCAGAGTCGCCGGACGGTTTTATTCGTCGTTGCGCGGCCCCTTGGCCGGCCGTCGACTTGCCCGTCGTATCGCGAGAGTGGTACGTTTCCACAGCCAGCCAGGAGGAGCCACTGCTTTCGCCCGCCAGTTCGCCGAGCGCGAATCTGTTTGGCCCGTTCCAGCGTGGCCGCGGCGAGCGCCCCTTCGACGTAACGAAGCTTTCCGACTGGCGAAAGATCGTGTCCCCGCAGAGCGGCCAGCTTGCTGCCGAGCGCCGTGCCGAGCGGCTGCTGGGTGGGCTGGGCGCGGCGATGGCAGGAAGCGACCCGCCCGTCGCCAACCTGGGGCGGCTGCTGGCCGAGGCCGCCGGGGCGCAGCCGTCCGCGTTCCGACCTTTAAGAATCGACACCCGGTCGTTAGGCGCGGTCGACGTCGGCGCCGCGTCGCCGCTCGCGGCCACGGGAGGCCGCGCGGCCGGCGCTCCTCCCCCAGCCACGGCGGCCTTGGCCGCACAGGAGCTGCGCTTGCACGGCCTCGCCCTGGTGGTCGACGGAGAGCAATTCGTCCTCACAACCCGTTCTACGGCACTTGGCCTGGCGGGCGAAGCGTCTGACGACGGCCGATCGCTGGTGTTCACGCGGTCCCAACCGCCGACGACCGAGTCCGCGCCCCACGCCCCCTCGTTGGTTCCGATTCCCGTCTGGCAACGTTACCCGGATAGCGGTTGGGAGATAGCCGGCGGGGAGGGCCTTTTTGGAGATGCTGCCGCGAACCAATACCGGATCGATCTCGTCGGGGTGGACGGCGGTCCGCTGCGCTTGGTGCGCCGCGACGTGGTGTGCGCCGGGGCCGTGGCCCTGGCTGCCGTATTCGCGGCTCTGGGCGCCTGGACGTCGCGATCCCGCTGGATTCTCTTGCCGCTCGCCGCCGGGTTGGCGGCCCTCGCCGCGACGTGGCTTCCGTCGGCTGTCGTGCCTCTAGCATCGGCGGCGTTGGCCGGCTGCCTGATGGGCGCGATATGGAGGATCGTTCAACCCGCCGGCGGACGGCCGAGATCACGGGCCACGGTCGCTTCTTCCTCGATGCCCTCACCCCCCACCCCATCCTCTCAGCGTACCGCCGTGCCGCTGGCGGTTGTCATTTTTGTCCTGCTTTCGGCTTCCCACGCCGGGGCCGACGACTCTCGCGACAAAGAAAAGACGCCCGTACCTCGCGTCTTCATACCCGTCGATGGAATGAACCGGTCCGGCACGACATATCATGTTCCCAGCGATTTTCTGGAAGAGCTTCGCCGACGGGCGAGCGATGCGGAGGCAGAACCGCGCGGCTGGCTGATCACGGGAGCCAGGTACCAATGCACGCTGGCCGGAGATCGCCCCGTGAGCGTGAGGGAGTTCGTGGCGCGTTACGACGTGCACGTTCTCTCGGCCGACGCACGAGTGCGGATCCCCGCCAGTCGCCGTCAGGCGGCGCTCGTCTTCGATTCCGCCACGATCGACGGTCAGCCGCTGGAACTCGACTGGGACGAGGCGGGCGAAGCCCTGCGCTGCCACATCGCCGAGCCGGGGACCTATGAGTTGGAGTTTCGGCTCAATCCGGTCCTGGCTGACGAACAAGAGATGCGAGGCCTTCACCTCGTCGTTCCTCCGGTCGCGGCTTCGACGCTCGATGTGCTGTTGCCGCCTTCCCTCACAAGCGTCGACATTCCCGGCACCTTCGGAGAGACGGTCGTTTCCGACGACGGTCGTCGCCTCTCGGCCAGGTTGGGGCCGACGGAATCGGTTGTCGTTCGTTGGCCGCTCGAGGCGGCTGCCGCCGCGGTGGCGGACGTCGAAGAGTTGCTCTGGCTCAAAGTCCGGCCCGGCTCGGTGGTACTCGACGTCAAGCTGAACTACAACGTGACAAGCGGCGTTTTGCGGCAGGTGGAATTTGCAGCCGACCGACGGCTGCGCCTGTTGCCGGGGGAACGCACCTTGAAGGAACGGACCATACCGGCCGAGGCGAACGCTCCCGATGCGACGCAGGTCACTCAGCTTGAGTTGCAAAGACCGGTGACCGACCAGCTTTCGCTGCACCTGTCTTTCTTGTTGACAGGTACGTCGGGGGTCGGCAACATCCGTCTCCCGCGTATTCACGCGGTAAATGCGCGCGTGGCCCGCCGTTGGCTGGCGGTGACCGTGGACGCTGGCCTGGAATATGAGACCCGCGACGCCGAACAGATCGAGGCCCAGCCTGCGGCGGACTTTGCCGCCAAATGGGGCGAAGCCGATGCCGCCGCGCTGCGCGACGCCCTGGTGTTTAGACTTGGCTCGGTAGAAACGGCCTGGAACCTGGCCACACGATCCCGCGAGCCGCAAACGACGGTCAAGGAAGCTCTATCGCTGTGCGCGCTGCGCAGCGGTACCCTGGCGCGTTACGAGGCCCAACTCATGACGACGGCCGGCTTCGTTTTTCAGCACCGGTTGCTGATTCCGCCCGAGCTCGAGATCGAGGGCATCACTCTGGAGGAAGAGGGTACCGATCGGGTGACGCGCTGGGCCCGTAGCGAGCCGGAGGTTGTCACGCTCTTTCTCAGCCGCCGCGTCACCGGTCCGCAGCAGCTTTCCCTCTGGGGGCGGCTGCCACTTCCCGCCACGGGACGACTGAGGCTGCCCACCATCACGCTCGATCCCGGCCCGAAGGCGGCTGCGGTCGAGCGGGCCGAGGTTCTCGAGCGGACCTTGCACCTTTACCGGCAGCCGACGGTTCGCATCTCGCTTGAAGACGCCACCGGTTTATCAGAATTGGTTCCGCCCGCCACCGATCACGCCATTGCCTCGTTCGGCCGGCTCGTGCTTTCGCGATCCGCCGAGAGAACGTATTCGGGCACGCTCGTCGTTACTGCCAACGCGCCGCGTGCACAGAAGGCTGTGCAGATCACCCAGCTCCGTTATGTCAACCAGGGCTGGATCGTCGACGTCGACTATCGGTTCCACGCCGACGGCGGCGTAGTCGATTCGGTGTCGTTCGACCTGCCCGGTAGCTGGGCCCCCGGTGTCGAGGTCTTGTCGCCCCCGGCCACCACGGAGTTGGCCGACCAGCCGGGCGAAAGCCGCAAAGTTCTCGTTGTGCGGCCGCTGACTCCCTTATCGGGCGATTGCGAGTTGAGATTCCGCGCGCCCCTCAAGTATCGTCCGGGCGATTCGGTTACGGCCCCGGACGTCGTTCCGCTTGGCGCAGCACGCGCCGAACGGTACTGGTTGCTACCGAAGCAGGTTGGCATCGAGGCCGTGACGTGGGACCCGCAACGGATGGTGGCGGCAAGTCTGCCGGAGGCGCTTGCGGGCCAAGCCACCGGCTCGGCCGTGTTCCGCGCGGTGGGGGACCACCCTCAGGCCGTCATGAGCTCGGTCAAGGCACCGGTCGGTGTGGCTCGCGTGCGGCTGGCGGACGTGCGGCTGGACTACACTCCCGCGCAGGGCTGGCAAGGGGCGGCAGCGCTCGACCTGGAGCCAGGCGGACAAGCGACCTGCCCTCTCAAACTGGCCGACGGTTGGCGCTTGATCTGCGCCGCCGTGGGCAACAGCCCGGTCATGCCTCTGACCAAGACACCCGGCACCTGGCAAGTACCCCTGCACTCGAACCGGCTGCCGCAGCGGCTGGAGTTGACTTTCGCGCTTGACGGGAAGCCGGCACCATCAGCCCTGACGCTTCCCGTCGTTGAGATCGACGGTTGGCCGGTCGAAGAAACGCTGCTTAGCGTCACTGCACCCGAAAATCACGCGGTCGCGGCGGCCGCCGGTCGTGTCGACGCGGTCGCCTGCGACGAGGCCCGCCAGGCCAGCGCCATCTCGCTCATCGACTTGCCCGGCGAGGTCATCGCCACCACGTCGACAGACGACCTCGCGGCGTGGTTTCGCCCCTGGGCGCGGTCGTTGGTTTCCCGGAGCAAGCGGGCCGCCCTGCAGAAGTCCGGTGCTGGCGAGTCGGCAAGCGTCAAGCTCGCCGGACTGCCCGACAACTGGCTGCGGCTCGCACGCGGGCTGCATACCGAGGAGCTGCTGAAGCAGATTGCCGATCAAGAGCGGTTGTCAACCGAGACGATGGACGTCTGGCAGTTTGTGCATGACTCGTCGCCAGCGACGCGGTTCCGCTGGTTTGCTGGCAGCGGCCCGGCCGACGTGACGCTACGGCGCAACTGGCCTGGGGCGTGGCCGGAACGATTGCGGCAAACGGCGTGGATCGGCTTGGCCATCGTCGGCGCCTTGACACTGCCCCGCCTTTCGCCGGTGACCGACGTGCTGCGGCGCTGGCCGCACTTCGTCGGGGTTGCGGTCGGCCTTCTCTGGTGGCTTTATTGCCAGCCGGGCGCGCTTGGCTGGCTGCTTGTCGCGTTCAGCCTTGCCGCGTCGCTTCGCTCAGGGTTCAAACGAAGCTAACCGGACTTAGCGCACTCCGAATAGCGATCGGAACTCGCGCGCTGGAAAGCGGTGCTAGCCTTCGATCTTGCTGATGCGCACGCGGGTGAAGATCTGCCGGTGGCCGTTCTTGCGGCGAAAATTCTTGCGACGCCGCATTTTCTGAACAACCAGCTTGGGACCCTGAACTGGGCCCAGCACCTCCGCGGTGACCGCCGCGCCTTCGAGCACGCCTTGGCCTAACTTCAAACCGTCGCCGCCGATGGCCAGCACGCGATCGAACCGCACTTGCTCGCCCGAGCCCACGTCGCGGTAATCGACGACGAGCTCTTCTCCCTCGCTGACTTTATATTGGCGGCCGCCGTCGACGAAAATCGCGTACATGATTGTTTTGCTGCAAGGAAACCGCTAACCAGTTGGTCCGACGTTTTCGCGGCGGATTACTTGAAGCGGCCTAGGTTAGGTCAAGAACTCAACGAGCCTCGTAGTTTAGCAAATGATCTGCCCAGCGTCCATCGACAATGCGGCATTTTTCCATCGAACATTAGTCCGACCGCCCATTTCCGGCCGCCGGACGATCAGACCAAGATGCCAGCCCAAGCACTTCAACCTCCTCGGGTCGGTCGCCAGCAGCGATTCGACGTGCCGCCGCGCGGTAATCTTCGCTTCGCCGAAGCAGCACGTCGGGCGCATAGCGCAGGCCAGCGACAGCTTCATAGAACTGTGCCGAAAGAGTACACGCCTGCTCCCAGTGAGATCGCTCGATCCCGAAGTGCTCGACGCATTGGGACAACTGGACCGGCGGAGCGACGCCTTCGGGCAAACCAAGTGCCCGCCTGGCGCGGAGTTGATCGAGCACTTCCTTCGCCAACTCGATATACCCTCGCAATTTCGGATGTTGCGCATCGTGCATCAGGTGGTCATCGGCAATCCCGTGCGGGCTTAATCGCCGAAAAACATCAGATCCGTCGACCCAGAGCGCGCGGGGATGACGGCGACAGACTTCGTTCGCAGCAGCGGCAAAGTCGGTTGGACAACGCAGGGGCATGCCGTCCAAATCGCGGGCGCGAGAAAAATGCAGTTCGGCTTCGTCAAACTTTCCCTGCCGCTCGAGCATCCGAGCCAGACGGAAATGCGATTCGGCAAACAGTGGCTGCTCCGCCAAGAGTCGGCGGAAATCGGGCTCGGCCTCGCCGGGCGACTGTTCTTCCCGGGAGCAGGCTGCCAGAAAGTCCCGGCGGAAGGCTTCTCGCTCCGCAGCGCTGGCCGTCGCGGCGAGATACGACCGGTTGGGCGGGAAACTCCCCAGATTGCTCGGCGGGGTCACGACGATCAACAGGGCGTCAAGCTTGTCGCACCAGTCCGCCAGGGCTTCGAGCTGATGCCGATAATTATCGAGAACCGCCGAATATTCGGCAGGAGTGCAACAGGGGCAATCGACCATTTGGCGGCGGTAAACATCTTCCGGCAGCGCATCGATCTGGTTTCGGTCGATCTGTTGGTTGAAGAAGGAAAGCAAGTTGGAAAACCGGCAGGCGTGTTGCAACGCGCCCGCCGCGGGAGGCCGCGAGTCGGCGTACCAGGGCCGCCGTGGCCAGCCGTAACGCGTCTGAAACTCGTTGTGCCCCGCGCACACCAACACCACGTCGGGTCGAAAAGGCAACCGCCTCAAATGCGGTATCATCTGATCGAGGCACGATCCTGCCTGGACAGCCTGCATATCCAACCGCACACGGCGACCGGGCAGCAACTGCTCGAGCTGCCAGGCCACGATCTGCGCGATGGAGATTGACGGCGCATAGGGCCATCCGGCCGCGGTTGATTCTCCGACGACGGCGAAATCGATCGAATTGCCTGGGCCGTCGGCGAGCGTCGTGGGCCCGGGTAAAGCGGGCTGGCGATGAAGCGCGTAGCGGGCGCCGATCTCACAGACCAGAGCCAACACCAGTAGCGTGCAGGAACAGATGAGCATGCGGGCCGACCACGAGACCGAATATCCCCGGCGCCGCCCATACCCGAGCCGCACGGCGGCAAACGCCGCGGCAAGCGGCGCGATGGCCATGACCAGCACAAACAGCGCTTGCATCGCCTGAAAAAAAACATCGATCGCGGCCCGCTCGAACCATCGGGGAACGTAATTCCGGGAAACGACACGCAGCCAATCGGGAAGTATCGCGCAAACCAGGTAGCCGCCGACGCCAGCGACAACCAGCGCCGCGCTGCGCCGTGACAGTTTCATTCCGCCACTCCGTATGCGAATTGCCGTTCTCAGCCCACGAGCCGAACCTATTCTCGCCGGCCCCGCAGGTTCTCGGATCGGCTCTTAATTCTATCTCGCCGCATCCGCTTGTCACACGCAGCCTTAACGGGGCGACACGAAAATGATGGCCCAGACCAAATTGCAAAACCGCTCGCACCTTCGTACCTTAAGGCGATGATCGTTGGAATCGTCAAAGAGAGCTGTCCGGGTGAACGGCGCGTGGCGCTGGTACCCGCTTCCGTGTCGTCGCTGGTGAAACTGGGGTGCGAGATCGTCGTGGAGCCGGGAGCGGGAACCACGGCCGGTTATCGCGACGTGGACTACGAGAAGCAGGGCGCCCGCCTGGCGGCCGACCGCGCGGACGTCTTCCGCACGGCCGACTGCGTGCTCCAGGTGCGCGCCCTGGGAACCAACCTGGAGGCCGGGGTCACCGACCTGGAGTTGATTCGTCCGTCCCAGGTGATCATCGGGTTTTGCGACCCCCTCGCGGCCGCCTCGGCGGCCCAACAAATCGCCGCCCGCGGCGGGACGCTTTTCGCTATGGAGCTCATTCCCCGGATCACGCGGGCCCAGAGCATGGACGCGCTGTCGTCAATGGCCTCGATCGCCGGCTACAAGGCGGTGCTGCTGGCGGCCGCCACGCTCGGCAAGCTGTTTCCGATGATGATGACGGCCGCCGGCACGATCTCCCCTTCTAAGGTGTTCGTGATGGGGGCGGGGGTCGCCGGGTTGCAGGCCATCGCCACCGCCCGCCGACTAGGCGCGGTCGTCGAGGCGTACGACGTGCGGCCGGTCGTCAAGGAGCAGGTGCAGAGTTTGGGGGCCAGGTTTCTCGAGCTCCCGCTGGATACGGCAGAGGCGCAGGATCGGGGCGGCTACGCAAAGCAGCTCGACGAGAGCGTTTACCAGAAGCAGCGAGAGTTGATGCTCAAAGCCGTGGCCGCCAGCGACGCGATCATCACCACCGCGGCCATCCCGGGCAAGAAATCTCCCGTGCTGGTAACCGCCGAGATGGTGCGGGCCATGGCGCCCGGTTCGGTCATCGTCGACCTGGCGGCGGAGCGCGGCGGCAATTGCGAGCTCAGCCGGGCCGACGAGACCGTCGTCGAGGGGGGAGTGACCATCCTGGGTCCGACGAACTTACCTGCCACGGTCCCGGTGCACGCCAGCCAGATGTACTCGCGCAACATCGCCACCTTCCTGGCCCACCTGCTCAAAGACGGCCACTTCGACTTCGACCTTTCGGACCAGATCGTCTGCGAGACTCTGGTGACCCGCGACGGCGAAGTGGTGCAAAGCCGCGTGCGCGAGGCGCTTGGTTTGCCCGCGCTGGAACCTGCCGCCCAGGGCTAAAAGCAAAGGAACGATGCCTCCCGAAGATCGTCCCGCTTAGCGGCGATCATCAACCAGCCTGATCGCGCAGCCGCATGTAATAGCGTTGGACCTCGCCGAGGCAACACTCACCGCTGGGCGACATCGTCGCGCAGCGGGCCGAAGGCGACTTGGTGCGCGCAAGCAGCTCTTTCACCCGCCGCGTGCCTTGCTCGCGCACGTCGGCTTCGATTTCTTCGCACGCGAAGCCGAAGCAGGGGCAGATAGGTGCTGTCGGATCCTTCGGATACGCCGGGTGCAGCAACTTGTCGCTCCCGACCCAGCGGTCGAAGCGATCGAAATACCCGACTTCGCATCGGGGAAAGGGACAGTAGAAGGCCGATTCAGGCAGGTTTCGCCGGTCCGCGGGTGAAAGCTGCGCGTCGAGCGTCTCGCCGGTCACGGCAATCCCCAGCGATCCGCAACGAGGGCACGCAGCGCCGCCCAGGTCATCGGGTTCTCGGACAAACGCTTTGTTCATCCTCTTATGATACAATGCCGACGACTTGAGAGGTGCCCTCGGCTTGATGGGCGTGACGTTTGCAGAGTTTACGTTGTCCTCTTCCTGCGGGGGGCATCAGTCTTGTTGAGGCGAGGGAATAACTCTAACCATGTTGCATTTTGTCGCCCGGCGCTTCGACACAGGCGAGGCGGCCCGAATCGACGTCGACGAAGGCCACATCGCGCGGGTCAAGTGCGTCGACGCGCCGGCCGACGACCTTCCCTGGGTCGCGCCGGGGTTCGTCGACATCCAGGTGAACGGCTACGGCGGACAAGAATTCAGCTCCTTCGAGCTCACGCCCGAAGCGGTGGCTTCGATTGTGCGACAACACTGGAGCTTTGGCGTCACCGGACTCTGCCCGACGTTGACGACCCAAAGCTTCGATTGCCTGGTGCATGGCCTGCGGGCGATCGACTTCGCCTGTCAGACGTTCGCGGACGTGGGTAGATCAATCGTCGGCATTCACCTGGAGGGCCCGTATATCTCGGCCGAAGACGGCCCGCGCGGGGCGCACCCGCGGGAACACTGCCGGCAACCGACGTGGCAAGAGTTCCAGCGTCTGCAGGAAGCGGCTGGAGGCCGGATTCGCATTCTCACCATGTCGCCCGAGTTTGAGGGAGCGGCCGATTTCATTGCCCAGGCGTCGGCCCACCGGGTGGTGGTGGCACTGGGACATACGGCCGCAAACGGTCACCAGATACGGGCGGCGGTCGACGCCGGGGCGCGCCTTAGCACTCATTTAGGTAACGGCGCCCACGGCCTTATCCGCCGGCATCCGAACTACATTTGGCATCAGATGGCGGAGGACAGGCTGATGGCCAGCCTGATCGCCGACGGCCACCACTTGCCTGGAGAAGTGGTGAAGAGCATCTTACGGGCGAAGTCGGCGGAGCGGTGCATCTTGGTAAGTGACGTCTCGGGACTGGCCGGACTGCCGCCTGGGATACACACGGGCAGCGGGGGCAACGTAGAAGTTATGGCCGACGGGAGACTGGTTGTGGCTGGCCAGGACCAACTTCTTGCCGGCGCCGCGGAACCGATCGGCACGGGCGTGGCGAACGTGATGCGATTCACCGGTGTCGAGCTCGCGACCGCGGTAGCGATGGCCAGCGCTCATCCGAGCCAGTTGCTCGGACTCCCAGCCGGAACGTTGCGGCCGGGGGACGCGGCCGACCTCGTGCTATTCGACCTTGCACCGTGCGGCGCGGGCGATGGGAGGCGGTCGAGCGCGGCGCGCCTAGCCGTCCGAACTACCTTGGTGGCCGGCCAGCTTGTGCACGGCACACTGCCGAACGCAAACTGAGAGCAACACAAAAAACTGATGCGACAACTTGCCCGCGGGCTGCAGATGGTAGCCCTGTTCCTTCTTCCGCTAGGCATGATCCTCCAGATCGCCAACAGCATCAGCGTGGGGCAAATGCTGATGCTGTTGGTGGCCGGTTTTTCGCTGTTCTACATCGGCCGCATCTTAGAAGGTTATTTACGTCCTGGCGGCGAGTAGAAGGAGCCTGGAGGAAAGCCGGGCGCTAGCGCGCCGGCCCGCTAATCGCCGTCACCTTGTTCTCCATCCTGCGATCGTTCGGCTGCCCGCCTCCGTCTTTTCCGCCAGCTTCCTTGTCGTCTGGCCCTTTGCCCTTGGCGTCGGCCGGCAGCTTGGCGTTCCACTGGTCGCGTAGCTTCTGGGCCAGTTGGTCGGCCGGGGCAAGCTCAAGCGCTTTGTCGAGTTGCTTCACCGCTTGTTGCGGATAGCCAAGGAAGCCGTAATGGTAGCCGAGCAAAAATCGGAGGCCGGGGTCATCGGGCTGTTGCTTCACGGCCTTTTCTAGTGCCCGCAACTGGCTGGTGTAGTCGCCGATCTTGCCGTACAGCTCCTTGTAGTTTGAGACCACGACCCCCCACTGGTCCTCCGGCAGGAGTTGCAAGCCCTGCTGGACCGCGCCGGCCGCCTCGTCGAAGCTACCTACAGCGAAGAGCCCCTGCGCCAGCATCAGCATCAACACGCCGTTTTGCGAATCGTCCAGCACCGCGTGTCGCCAGGCATAAACGGCCGCCTTGTAGTCGCCCCCTTTGAAATCGTTTTCGCCTTTCTGAGCGAACACCTCGGCATCACTCCCTGCGACGGCCTGCTGAGCCGGGACGGCTTGGGAAGACGAATAAGGATACGCGTAGGCGCCATAACCGTAGCCGTACGGGCCGTAGTAGTAGGCGTACGGATTGTAGCCGTATCCGTAGCCGTAATACGGGTAGCCAAAGCCGTATCCGTAGTACGGATAGCCGTAGCCAAAGCCGTATAGGCCGAAAAACGGAAAACCGAAGCCGAAGAAGGGGTAGCCGAAGAAGAAGTTGTTGTGGTGGTGATGTCCGTTATGCCCAAAATTGTTGCCCCCCATGCCGTGATGGTGCTGGCCCAGGGCCGACGCGCCCGTGTTCGCCAGGCTGTGTCCGCCTAGGCCGCCCGTTCCGGTCAGGTGTGTTCCCGACACGTGGTGGTGTTGCAAGAACGCGGAATGGTGGCCGCCGGCCGTCGCCTGGTGGGTAAGCAGGCCTTGGGCATGCGTGCCGGCGAAGTTCGTTCCGGCGCCTCGGTATCCACTGATGACGTGATTCCCCGCGGCGCCATTGGAGAGGCTATGGCCGCCGATATGGTGGGTCGTAAACGAGTTCGGATTGTGCATCACGGTGCCGGCCGCATGATGGCCCCCGATGCCAGACAGCCCGCCGCCGAGCGTGCTGCCGCCTAACGTACCGTTGTGCCCAATACCGCTGTGCCCGATCCCGGAGTGCCCCATACCGCCGCCGTAGAGCGACCCTGCGCCGATTCCGCTGTGGTGGCCCCCCAGCCCGCTATAGCCACCTAGGCCCCCATGGTGCCCGCCACTCAATCCGCCCATTCCTCCGTAGAAGCCCCCCATTCCCCCGTGATGGCCGCCAAAGCCGCCCATGTGGCCGCCCCCAAAGCCTCCCATGTGTCCGCCGCCGAAACCACCGTGTCCGCCGCCGAAACCACCGTGTCCGCCACCAAAGCCGCCCCCGCCGAAACCGCCGCCGCCATGCCCTCCTCCTCCTCCGCCGCCACCACCGTGCGCCCACGAAATCTGTGGCGTGTTCCACATCACCAAGGCTAACAAGGCCGCCACCGTGGACCAGTTGCGATATCGCATCGGAAATCTCCTCGCTTAAGGACGGGCGGGCTGAAACAGCAGGCGGGGCAGCTTGCTGTCTTCCTCTATTATCCAGCTTTTTGGCTCGCGGCGATCAACCAACTTGACCTCGCCGCGCCATTCCATTCTAGGAGACTCGTACAATTCTGGCAGCAACCTGGCGCTAATTTAATGTCTGCTCGCGCGCGCCGGTCGAGATTACTGGCGTTGACGCCGTTCAGGGGGGCTCTATAATCCGCCGCCGCCCGTGGAAGGGATTCCCGCCTCACGAAACGGGCGTACTGCCTAGGCAAAGTTTCCGGTTTGCGTAAAGACTCATACGCGACCGAACCGAAATACCACTCTAGGACACGACGCCGCGGTCGCCGCACAGACGACCAGGCGCCGCATGCACACATCACAAGTCCCCGTCTTCAGGGAAGAAGACCGACGGCAGGTCGCCTCGCTCGATCGCGCCTGAGTCAATTTCCTGGCAAGGCATATCCTGGAAGGGCGCGAAAGCGATGCAAGCCTCTCAAGCGCGATGGGCCGCCGTGACATTCTGTATGCTGGGTTCGCTCGGCTGCCAAGGCACCAAGCCCGGCTGGTGGCCCGGTCAGAAACCACTCGCCTACTCGCAGACGTCGTCCACGCCGCCCTCGTTGCAGCAACAGCAGGCGCAGCAGGCACAGCAATACCCCGGGGCGCCCTCCTACGACCAAGCCGCCTACGGTCAAACGGCCGGCGCCGCGGCCGCCTCCGGCTATCCGTCCAACGGATACCCGATCGGCAACGCCAGTTCGCAAGACCCTTACGGCACGGCCGGACAGGCCATGCCCGGTGCTTACAACCAAGGGTATCCCCAAGGGCAGCAGGCCGGCGCCTATCCTGAGCAGTATTCGGGCGGCGCCAATCCCTACGCCCAACCCGGCGCGGGCATGGGTGGCTATCCCGATGCGCAGGCAGGTGGGGGCTATTCGGCGAATCCGGGCTATCAGCAAGCGGGCGCTAATCCCTACGGAGGCGCAGGCGCGGGAGGCGGCTACAATCCGGTGCGAACGGCCGATGCGCGGGCCGGGGGCTACCCAACGAATTCGCCCTACGATCCCAGCGGGTACGGCGGTGCAGGCGCCGCAGACCAAGGCCAGTACAACCCGGCCGCCGGAGCAGGCGGAACGGCGACGACGCCCAGCGACCCCTACCAGCCCGGCCAAACCGGCTACCAGCCCGGCCAGACTGGCTACAATGCCCAGGGCGCGGCTCCGTACCAGACGCCGGCCGGCGCTTACCAGAGCGATCCGAATGCCGCGGGCGCAGGCGACGCTCCCTATCGCCCGGGCAGCACGAAGGACTATGCACCCGGTGCAGCCGGGACCACCAACGACTACGGTCAGCCACCCGCGAGCGGCGCTGCGGGCGGCTTCGGCAACGCTGCTCCTTACCCGACCGCACCAGGATCCGGTGGTTACAGCAGTTCGCCCGCCTACCCCGGCACGTCGGCGGCAGCCGGCGGCTATAGCGGGGCGTCGGCTTATCCGAACACTTCGTCCCCGGCCGTCGATCGCTACGGCCGGCCTATCCAGCAAGCCGCCAGCGGCTACTCCGACCCCGCGATGCAAAGGTAGCCGCGTCAGGTTTCGTGCCAGAGTTGATCCGAGTACGTCCGCTCAACGATACGGCCGTATTCTTCTAACGAACGCCGCTGGCCGACCGAGTGCCAAGGGTTGATTCCCTTCAACTCCGGCATGATCTCCAGCACCTGGTCCACCAACGTTTGAGCCAGGCGCTCGATCGAGGTGTTCTGTGCCTTCTCTCGAATCGCGGCCACGGTCTTCATGATCCTCACCAGGCGGGCGCGCTCGAGCACCGGCGCCGACAGCGGCGCGCCGCTGTCGACCAGCAGATCAGCCACCGGCACCTCCAGCGCCTCCTGCCACTGATAGAGGCGGCTGATGGGCAGGTCGCAGTTGGGATCTTCTTCGCGTCGCAATTCGCGGACGTCGGTGTGCAGCAACTGACCGACGCGGCGCAGCGACACGCCTTGTTGGCGCCGCACTTCCTGGATGCGGTGCAGCGCCTGCCCCGGAGCACCGGAGCCATGGACGGCTGCGGGAATCGTGCCAGATTCCTGCGCGTCGAGCTCGGATAGACTCATGCGACTCTCCTGGATTCTTGCCCCCGAAATGAAATTAACCGGATAAAAAGCCTCAATGACCCGTGCCTTGGCTTGGTCGATCCCCTGGCGTCCGCGTTGACAGCCGCGCCCTAGGCGCATAACGGGCACGGCTCGGCGCGTCGATAGCGCGCGCAGCAAGATTCGAGTCAAGCGAACGACAACTGACTGCGTACTCGGCGCGCCAAAACACTACGGCGCGCCGCGATCGCCCCCGTCGGAATCGTCAGTCGATCAGAAAAGAAAGAAGGTCAGAAAGCTCCTCGCCTAAGCCGGCGTCTTTTCATCGAGCAGACGCACCCTGTTTGAAACTCAGGGCGTCTACTGCGACGTTGCTTGCCCTAGACGTCGACGGCCAAATTGGCTGACCCGCGGTGTGCCGGCAGAACACGCCAACTGCGGCGCTTCCACCCACCGTAAAGCAATAATAAGCCGGCTCCGATGGTTCTACAAGTGCCGGCCATGCGAAGAAATTGCTTGCCAATCAGCTTTACGTTGATTGACGTAGAACGCCTCGGTCAGCGATTGAACAAGAAGGCCGGACTATTCAGCAAGGCCCAGGCAAGATCCTGGGCTGCCAGCAGCCGATAACCTTCAGGTTGCTTCGCCACGTCCGCCGCAGCCCGTTCAAGATTGGCCAGCTCCCCATCGATCGAACGAAAATGCTTCGTCAGCTCCGCCTTCTGCTCGGCAGTCCGCGCCTCGGCGGCCAAGGCCAGAATGGCGGCGATCGGCGCCGGGGGACCTTGGAGCGAAAGGGGCCGCTTGGCGCCGGTCACCGACAGCCGAAACCGCCCGATGGTGTGCTGACCGCCGAACTGCTGGTCGATGGTGAAGGTCATGAGCGTGCCGCCGGCGTGGCCCACGTCTTCTGTCGTCTCGAAGATCGCGGTGTGCGCCTCGCCGAATTTCGGCGCCACGGCCCAGCCGCTGGAACCTTGGGCGTTGCCGTCGATCGCCAGCGCGGCCGGAAGCCCGTCTTGGCCGAAATCAGCCTGCGCGTTAGCCAGCGTGAGTGTCTTCGCTTGCGCAGCGTCGCCCACGGGCGACGCCGTGACTCTCAGCTCGTTCAGCACCAGGTTGCCGTTGGGAGCGCGCCCCGGCCCCTTGGCGGGCAGGCTGTCGTCGGGCAACAGCTCGACGCGCACGCCAGTAATCGCCGGCAGATCGACCTTGGCCGTGAAGGTATAGGTGTCGGCTTGCGGATTCTCGCCCGTTACCAGCACGGAATTGTCGCCCTGCCGCGTCAGCGTGGCGCCTCCGGCCGAGGCCAGGCTGGTCGGTTCGAGCGCAACCCAACTCACCGGCGCTTGCGTCTGCTCCCATTCGGCTTGCTTTTTCGGCAGAATGTCACGTTCGTAGACGGATAGCGCCGCGGCAACCTTCTCTTGTTCTTCCTTTTCTGCCCGGATGTTGTCCCGAGCGGCCGCCACTTCTTGCTCGGTGGGCAGGCGACAGAGGATCGACAAAAAGACTTCCTCGATCACCTTACGGTCGTCTTTCTCTGTCGCCACGACGCGGGTGATGCGGTTCGCGGGATCGGCGATGGCGCGGGCGATCGTGGGCCCGTTCACCAGATTGAGGGCCTGGCCGAGCATGACGCCCGTCGAGCGCTCGCACTCGCAGGCGCTTTCCCGCGGCGGCTTGCCGAAGAGGTTCAAGAAGCCGTCTTCGAGCTGCACGCCGCTATCGGGCAATTGCGTGGCCAGGAAATTGGCCGGCAAGCCCGGCAGGCGAATCTCGCTGCCCGTGGCCCGGTAGATGGCGTCGTACAGCGTTTCCGCGGGCAGCCGGCGGGCCAGTGCGTGCGAGTAATTGATCTCGTCGTCCTGGTTCCAGTCGTTGGTCGCCAGCGAGTGCTGGTAGACTCGCGACTTGCAGATCGTGCGAAAGAGTTGCTGCACGTCGAAACCGCTGGCGATGAAATCGCCCGTCAGGCGATCGAGCAGCTCGGGATTCGTGGGAGGATTGCCGGCCCGGATGTCGTCCAGGGGCTCGATGATTCCCACGCCGAGCAGGTAACCCCAGATGCGGTTGACGTAGCTCTTGGCGAAGTAGGGGTTTTCCTTGGCCGTAACCCAGCGTGCAAGTTGCTCGCGGCGACCTGTCTTTTCGGGCAACTGGCCCGCGTGGGCGTAGGGGAACTGGGGTGCGGCGACCTGTCCGCTGCGAACGTGCGTCACCTCGCCGCCGGCCTTGTCGTAAACCACTTCGACCAGCGGCAAGGGCTGCTCGACCGCCGTGCCGCCGATGTTGCGGCCGGCGTACTCCGGAGCCGGCTTGCGGCCGATCTGCGCGAAGTAGGCGGCCATGTGGTAGTATTGGTCCTGAGTCCAACGCTCGAACGGATGGTCGTGACACTTGTTGCAGTTGAAGCGCACGGCCAGAAAGAGCTGCGTGGTGTTTTCCATCACGTCGCCCGGGTCGCGCAGCACCTTGTAGTAGGCGGCCGGCGGATTGTCGAGCGTCGAGCCACTGGCGGTCAGGATCGTGTAGACGAACCTGTCGTAGGGCATGTTGCTGGCCACGGCCTGCTCGATCCAGTTGCGGAAGGCCCAGGCCCCCTCTTCGCCCAGGAACTTGCGGTTGACCTGCAGCAAGTCGGCCCACTTGTTGGTCCAGTTTTCCACGTATTCGGTGCTGCCGATGAGCCGGTCGATCAATTCGTCGCGTTTGATCTTTGTGTCTCGGCCGTCGGCCAGGAAGGCCCGCACCTGGTCGACCCCCGGCGAGATGCCCAGAAGATCGAGGTAGACGCGGCGGATGAACTCCGCGTCGCCGCACACGTCGCTGGGCAGAATCTTCATCTTCTGCAGCTTGTTGTAGACCAGCTCATCGACGTGGTTGTTGACCGGCGTATCACGCCAGGCGAAACCGCTGCGGTCCCCCATCACGATGACGGTTGTGGCGGCGTAAGAACCTTCGTAGCGCGCCAGCATGGCCGCTTCGCCGCGGCGCACGGCCGTCGCCAGCCCCTGCCGGTCGACCTCGATCTTCTCCGTGGAGCTGCTTTCGATGAAGGCCTCGGCTGTCACGTCGCGCACGCGGCCGTCACTGTAGGTGGCGACGACGACCATCTGCTGGCGCATGCCGGGCAAAGCAATCACCGGGTTCTTGGGGTAGATGTCGATGCTCGATACGCGGGCGCTGTCCAGATCGAGTTTTACTCCGTCGGCGATCCAGGCGCGCAGCAACTCGTAATACGGTTCGCCGCGATGGGTCAGTACGCCGCCGACGTGGGGAACCGCGCCGGTCGGCTTGAGCAGCATCAGGCTCTGGTCGGGAGCGGCCCGGTTGAAGCGGCGGCCCGCCAGGTCGTCCGTGAGGGCGCGGTGGTCGAACAGCGGATCGTAGCCGCGCAGCGAAAGCTTGAAGCCGTTCTTGCCGTTGGCGGCCCCGTGGCACGTGCCCTGATTGCAGCCGAGCTTCGAGAGCGCCGGTTGCACGTCGCGAACGAAGCTTACGGGGTAGGGCTGAGATTGGCCGCTGACGGCGACCGGCACCACGACGCTCTGCCCGTTCAACGTGAACTTGATCTCACCGCTGCCGTCGGCCTTGGGCCGGACCAGCCGGTTCGGCGAAAGCGAAACGATCGCCTCCGGAATCTGAGCGTCGGCCAGCCGCGTGACGTCGACCCGTTCGCCCGAGTCGAGCTCGCCGATCAGCAGCAACTGCCGGTAGTCGTAGGGGTGCTTTAATTCGACGGAGGGTGGCTTCGCCTCAATGCGCAGAAGCGATCGCCCCTCCGGGAGCTTCTCAGGCGGGCGCCCCGCTGCCTCTTCGCCTCGCGCAGCCGGCGTGAAGGCCAGAAGAAGCGGGCAAAGCCACAAGAGACGCTTCATCGGCTGGTCCTTTGAAGGGGCCGAAGGTGCGCCCCCACCGCGAACGCATCGTTTTTCACACGTCATGCTCGATTCAGCTCCTCACCCTGCGTGCTACTGTAGCCCGGCCACCGTGGCCGGGGTCAGCGGTACGGGGACAAACTCCTTGGTCATCGTCCCCGTCTCGGGATCGAAAAATCTTACCTTGCCGTCGAAACCACCCACGGCCAACACTTTGCCGTCGGGCCGCCAGGCAAAGGAGTAGACTGCGCCGTATTGATCGGCAAACTTGCGGATCGTTTTCCCGTCGGACTCGTTGAGCAGCCGCACTTCGCCGTGGCCGTCGCTGCTGGAGCCGATCGCCACCTTGGTCGTGTCGGGACTGTATTCGGCGGCGAAGATGCGGCCGGGAACCGGTTCAGCGTTGAAGCGGGTGATCCGGTTGAAGTCGTCCCCGATCTGCCTGGCTTGGGTGCGATACATCTTATAAATCTTCGGCACGCCGTCCGAGCCGCCGATCAGCAGTTCGTCGTTCTTAGCGTGGCGGCGGACGACGATCAGCCCCCCCTTGAGCGCGCCGGGCGTGATGCTTGTGATGTTGTCTTCAAAACGCTGGGTGGCGACGTCGGTCAACTTCATCGAGCCGTCGCGGCTGACCGAGACGACGTGTGAATTGTCTGTCGAGAAGCACGTGTCGAGCACCCAGTCGCTGTGGGCGCCCTGGTAGAGCACCTGCTTGCCGGTGGCGGCGTCAATGGCCCGCACGGTGTTGTCGGCGCAACCGAACGCCACCTTCGTGCCGTCCGACGACCAGCTCGCGCCGTAGACGGTGTCATAGGTGACGGGTACGGAGAGGATCAACGACTTCTGTTCGAGATCCCAGATTTCGACTTCGCCGAAGCGGCCGGGAGAACCGCCGGTGACAGCCATGCGTTTGCCGTCGGGCGAAAAGCGGGCCGACTCGATCCGCTCCGAGATACCCACCAGGCGGCCTACCAGCTCGCTGCCGTCGGCCTTGTGGACGAGCACCTCATGGTAACCCGATACGGCCAGCAAGGAGCCGTCTGGCGAAAACTCTAACGAAGTGATCACCGGCGGTACGCTGTAGACGGGCGGGTGGTCCATGTCGACGATCGTATCGGGCGTCGACGGCGTATCGTCCACCGCGCCTTCCATGACCCATTTGCGAACGAGCTCGATCTCGTCCGGCTTGAGCGGATCTTGTCCCTTCGGCATCGCCGGCGGATTATTGCCATCCGGAATGATCTGACCGACAAGCAAGCTCTTATCGGGATTGCCCGGCACAAAGGCCGGCTCGCCGCTATCGCCCCCTTTCTGCATCTCGGCCACGGTCATCATGACAAAGCCGCCCGACCGCTTCGCGGGCTGATGGCACCCCTGACAGTGCTCCTGGAAAATGGGCCGGATCAGTTTGAAGTAACTCACCTTGGATTCGACCGGCTTGGCCTCGTCGGCACGGGCCGCCCGATCCAAACAAGCTACACACGTCGCGACGACCAACAGGCAAGCGCTCCAAGTAGGCGCCGATCGTCTTGTCGCGATGAGGGCACCAGCGGGGGCAAAGCGAAAGATCGAGGCAAACGTCCCGGGCATGCGATCACCCATAGGCTGCAGTGGCGGCGATGGACATCAGGCGGGACCCGGCTTGTCGGCTCTCGGTTTCGAGGCGGGTTAGTCCGGGCAAGTGGGTGGAACCAGGCGGCGCGGCCGCCGCCAAGCCAGGAATCAATATAAGCAACCAGGATACGTGCTGGCAACCAAATTGCGCTTTAACTCGGAAAGTCGGCGGCGCTCGCATTGATTGACGGTTTGTGGTGGCATGGTCTAGCCTTAGGTCACTTTCCCCGCCATGAGCAGCTTTCCAGGTTTCCATCGCCGTGAGTTTCTGCGGATCGGCAGTGCCGGGTTCGCCGGCTTGTCGCTCGCCAGCCTGCTCCGCGCCGAGGGGGCGGCGGGCCCAGATTATAAACCTGCGCGGGCCAAGGCCCTGATTTTCATCTACCTGGCCGGTGGCCCCAGCCATCACGAGACGTTCGATCCAAAGCCATTGGCCCCCATGCGAATCCGCGGCCCTTGGGGCACAATCGCCACGAGCGTTCCCGGAACGCTCTTCGGCGAAATGCTGCCGCAGCTCGCGGAGCAAGCCGAACGGTTTGCCCTGCTCCGGGCGTTGAATCACACCAACGGCCTGCACAACCCGTGGCCGGTCATGACCGGCAACATGCAGCAGCGCACCACGCTTCCCGCGGCCGTGTCGTTTCTGAAACGAGAGGGCCAGAATGACTTACCCGCCTTCGTCAACCTCGGTCCCAAACTGTCGATCGGCACGGGAGCGCTCGGCCCGAGCTACGAGCCGCTGGAAATTGCCGATCCGACGCGTGCCCACCTCTCCCTGGCCGATTTCCGCCTGACCCAGGACGTCGATCCCGACCGACTGGATGACCGCGAAACCCTTCTGCGCAGTATCGATCAGCTCCGCCGCCGGGCCGACCTGACGGCCTCGCTGAAGGGGCACGACCAGATGCACCAGCGCGCCTTGAGTCTGCTGACTTCGAATCGAGTGCGGGACGCCTTCGACCTGGCCCAGGAGCCCGAAGTCCGGCGAGATCGGTTCGGTGCCAACAGCTTCGGGCAATCTTGCCTCCTGGCGAGGCGGCTGATCGAGGCCGGAACGGGCTGCGTGCAGATCAACTGGTACAACCGTGAGGACGGTTTCGCCGTCGGCTGGGACGTTCACGGCGACGACCAGACGGGGCTGGTGCGGATGGAGCAGCAGCTTTGTCCGCGGTTCGACCAGGGAATGTCGGCGTTGCTCGACGATCTGCATGAACGCGGAATGCTCGACAGCACACTCGTGATCGCCACGGGCGAGTTCGGCCGCACGCCGCGCATCAGCAGGCTGGGGGGACGCGACCACTGGCCGTACTGCTTCTCGGCTCTCGTTGCCGGCGGCGGCGTGCCCGGCGGACGGGTCGTAGGTTCAAGCGACGCTCAGGGCGCCTATCCGGCCGACCGTCCGGTCACGCCTGCCGATCTCGCGGCCACCACGTTCGAACTGCTGGGCGTTAATCCGAACCAGGACGACCGGCTCCGTTCGATGGTTTTTGAGGGACACGCGATTGAAGAACTGTGCGGGTAAACGGGCCTCGGGGGCTTTTTTTTCGCCGGCAGCGGCCGCGCTTGCCTTGACTTTGGCCTGCCAGGCGGAACTCGGCGGCCAACCATCGGCTGTCACGGCCGCAGACGGGGCCTCGACAGGCGTCTCCGCTCGCCCCCTTTCGATCGTGTTCTCTTCGCTTCGCCAGCGGTCGGCCTTCGCCTCGCTTTATCTCTATCGCCACGACGGCGCGGGCGACGGAAAGATCGTGGCAGAGTTCCCTACGACGTTCGAGCGCGGCGATACCCATCCTTCGCTGACGGGCGACGGGGCGTTTTGCCTCTACACCTCGAAGCAGGTCGGAGGTTTCTCTCCCCAATTGGTGTTGTTCGACGTTGCCGGCCGACAGACGCTCCCCGGGCCCACATTCAACGCCCAGTTCGGCGCGCGAACCGAGGCCAGCCTGTCGGGCCGGGGAGACTTGCTCGCCTTTTGCGTCTGGGATGCACCGGGGCAACCCGGCGGTTGGGACGTGATGCTTTACGATCGGGCGGCGGCAAGCTTCGTTGACCTGCCCGGTTTAAACTCGGCGGACAACGAGCGGGAAGTGACAATCAGCGGCGAGGGGCGCTTTCTGGCCTTTGTTTCCGACCGGCCGGGATCGCTCGGTCTGTCGGACATCTATCTCTACGATCGAGATGCGAAACAGTGTGTCCCCCTGCCGGGTGTCAATTCGCCGCACCGCGAGTTGAATCCCGCCCTCAGTCATGACGGCCGGTTGTTGGCCTTCGTTTCCGACCGCCCCGGCGGCAGGGGCGGAAAAGACGTCTACGTCGCCGACCGGCAGACGGGCGAGGTCGTTGCGCCGGCGGGCCTCAATTCGTCTGCTCACGAGCAGACTCCGACGTTCAGCCCCGACGGGCTTTTTCTGGCGTTCGTCACGGAACGTGTCAGCGGCGCCGGCGAACGGGACGTCTATCTTTACGACCGCTCACGTGGCCAGTTGCTTGCCACGCCGGGCCTCAATTCGGCCGCGGAAGACTTTGATCCGGCCATCAGTTGGGCGCCGTGAAGGCGCCACGGGCCGAATTCCTTCTTGGAGCCAAGCATGGCATTTCGCGACTGGCTAAACAGGCTTCCCCTGCCCTACGAACGACTCACCGGAAAAAGAGGGTCCTGGCCTTGGATCGCCGCGCTGGCCGCGGTGGCCTTTCTTTTCCTGGTCGCCTGGAGCGGTTCGCTCGGGGCCGTCGCCGACCTGGTACGTGCGCTCGCGGCGCTCTGCTGGCCTGCACTGGTGTATGTGGTGCTGCGAACGTATCAGGAAGAGATCCGCTCGCTTTTACACCGGATCCGTCGCACCAAACCGAGTTCCGGCGAGCTTGAGTTGAGGGCGGACGTCGATCAGCTCGAGCAACAAGTCCGCGCCGAGTTCGAGCGGATGCCGACGATCCCCGTCGCTCGTGCGGATCGCCACAATGATGATGCGGGGGCCAAAGACGCCAGCGAAGAGCGCCGTGTCCTGGACGCGGCCGCGAGATCGCCCAGGTTGGGGCTGATGGAGCTCTCGCTGGCGACCGAGCAAGAGCTGCGACGCCTGCTTGCGGCCGCCGGCGGAGAGACAAGCCTCAGTCCGGATGGCAATGCTATCGGCGGTCTGGCAAGGCGTCTTGTTGAGGTGGACCTTATGCCCCGCTCCTTGGCGAATTGCCTGGCCGCCTTGGCCGATCTTCGCGATCGCCTCGTTCACGCTCACGCGGCTCACGAGAACGAGGCGATGCGGGCCATCGACCTGGGCATCCGGGTTCTGCGAATCGTCCGTTCGCTTGGGACGCAAGCAGACGGCGGCCCGCCGCGCCGGCTCGCCGAGAGAGGAATGGAAGAAGTCGTTCGAGGCGTCTAAAATCGGCGCTAGTGCGGCAGGCGACGTGGTGCATGCCGCTTCCGAACGTCGCACGTTTTTGCCGCATGGCGCTCCTTTTTGCCGCTACTCTCTTTGCTGCCTCGGCGCTGTTGTTCCTCGTCGAGCCGATGGTCGGCAAGATGCTCTTGCCCTCGTTTGGCGGCGCGCCGGCCGTGTGGAATACCTGCCTGGCGTTCTTTCAGGCGGCCCTTCTGGCCGGCTACGCCTACGCCCACACTCTCACCCGCTGGCGGAGGCCGCGCGGACAGCTTCTTGCGCACCTCGTCCTGCTCGCCTTGCCGTGGATTGTCTTACCACTGGCCGTTCGCCCGGAATGGGCCCCGCAGGGAGGGGCCGACCCGACATGGAGGTTGTTGAGTATCCTCTGCGTCACGGCGTTTCTTCCCTTCTTCGTCGTGTCTTCGACCGCGCCTCTTTTGCAGCAGTGGTTTGCCTTCACACGGCACCGCCACGCTGCCGATCCCTATTATCTTTACGCGGCCAGCAACGCGGGGAGCATGCTGGGGCTGATCGCCTATCCGGCCCTCGTCGAACCAAATTTGACGCTCGGGGAACAGAACCGGTGGTGGGCCGCCGGCTACGCCCTGCTGACCGGGCTCGTGGTGGTCTGCATTGTGACGGTCTGGCGGAAACGCCCGCACGCGGCGGACGACGGTTTCGAGGCGTCGGAGGCAGCGTGTCGTGCGACCGCTCCGCCAGACTGGCTCTTACGACTACGCTGGATCGTGCTGGCGTTCGTACCGTCGAGTTTGCTGCTCGGCGTGACGGCCTACCTCTCCACCGACGTCTCGCCCGTGCCGCTGATCTGGGTCGTGCCGCTGGCGCTCTACCTGTTGAGTTTCATCCTCGTCTTCATGCGGCTGCCGGCCTGGCTGAACCAAGTTTTTGCCCTGGCCCTGCCGCTGTTGGTGCTCACGCAGATCTACCACGCCTTTACGCTGCACGCGGGCAAGAACTACTCGATGCTGCACCTGGCCTCGATCCACCTGGCGACGTTCTTCGCCGCCGCGATGGTCTGCCACGGCGAACTGGCCCGGCTGCGCCCGTCGGCCGGCTTTTTGACGGAGTATTATTTCTGGATGTCGCTGGGGGGAGTGCTGGGCGGCCTGTTCAACGCGTTGGTGGCGCCGCTGATTTTCAACTCGCTGGCCGAGTATCCACTCGCCCTTTCGCTGGCCTGCATGCTTTCGCCGCTCGTGCTCTGGCGGTGGCCCCGCGGGCGAAGCTGGCTCGATTTGCAGATCGCCGTGGTGGTCGGTCTCGTGTCGGCCGTGATCCTGTTCAGAACGTGGGAGGGTTCGCCGGTTTGGCCGATCGCGGCCTGCCTCGGTCTGTGTGCCGCGGCTCTGGGCCGACCGGTGTCGTTCGGACTGAGCGTCGCGGCCCTGTTTGCCGTCGTCGGCTACTACGACGGCATCGTCGACCACGTTGTTCTGCGCCACCGCGATTTCTACGGGGTGCTTGAGGTTCGAGAAGACGACGAAAAGGAGTTCTATTACCTGCACCACGGCCGAATCCGCCACGGCCAGCAGCGGCGCAGCGAGGATCCGAACGAGCGTCCCATGCCGCTCGCTTACTATTTCTCCACGAGCCCCATCGGTCAGATTTTCGAGGCACCTCTGCCCGTGATGTGGAAGAAGCCGCCCGTGGCGGTGGTCGGCCTGGGCGTCGGCTCGCTGGCGCATTACGGCCAGCCGGGACAGGAGTTCACCTTCTACGAAATCGATCCGGCGGTTGAGCGCCTGGCCCGCGACGAACGCTACTTCAGCTATCTTCGCTCCAGCCGGGCCGACTGCCGCGTCGTGCTGGGCGATGCGAGGCTGTCGCTAGCCGACGCGCCCGACGGCCACTACGGGTTGATCGTCGTTGACGCCTTCAGCGGCGATGCGATCCCCGTTCACCTGATGACCTACGAGGCGATGCAGTTATATTTGGCCAAGCTGGCGCCGGATGGGGTGCTTGCCTTTCACGTCTCGAACCAGTTCCTCGACCTTGCGCCGGTGCTGGGCAATCTGGCCGCCGTTTCGTCGCTCGTGGCCTGGGATCAGACCGAGTCGATGGTCAGCGCCGAGGAGAAGGCGGCGGGAAAGGCCAGTTCGCAGTGGGTCATTTTGGCCCGGGACGACCGCGATTTTGGTCCGCTGATTGAGGACGCCCGCTGGCGGCTGCTGACACCCGACGCGACGATGCCGATCTGGAGCGATCACTACACGAGCCTGTGGGGCGTCGCGCATTGGCGAAAGAATTAAATCGCCTGGCGAGCGAAAGGCGTGGGCCTCAGGGTCGCGCAGTCGGATGGCGCCCGCATACCGCGTCTGCAGCTCCGTCCGGCCGGGTAGTGCTTCCATTGTGCGCCATGAAAGGTTTTGGTTTCCCAGCGGGTGCAAGCCCCGCCCGGCAACTTGTCGCTCCAGCCGGAAGCAATCGGAGCGGCGGTGGAGGTAACGAAGCCGTCGAAGCCTTCGATGGAAAGGG